>JAJPIH010000073.1 GCA_021324875.1 Alphaproteobacteria bacterium | reverse complement strand
GTCAGACGCAGACCCAGTTGATCTTTGAGCGCTATGGCGTGCGCCCGACCTTTGTGCTCGATTATCCGGTCAGCAGCACTCCGGAAAGCTGCGAGTTCGTCCGCGACCTCTATCGCTCGGGCGCTTGTGAGATCGGCGCTCATCTGCAGCCCTGGGACACCCCGCCCTTTGTCGAGCCGACCACCGACCGCAATTCGTTTCCCGGCAATCTGCCGGCCGAACTCGAACGCGAGAAACTGGCGCAGCTGACCCGGGTCATTACCGAGAATATCGGGGTCCGTCCGCGCATCTACAAAGCCGGCCGCTATGGTGTCGGCCCGGCCACCGCCCGGATCCTTGCCGAACTCGCTTATGAGATCGATGTGAGCGTGGTTCCCGGGACCGACATGTCGGCCAGTTACGGGCCGGATTTTTCGCATTGCGGCGCTCGGCCCTATTGGTTTGGCAGCGAGCCGCGGTTGCTCGAAATCCCGCTCTCGATCGGCTACACCGGTCTGCTCGCGCCAATCGGACCGATGGCCTATCTGCTCGCGACAAACGAGCGCCTCAAGGCGCTGCATGTTCCCGGGATTCTCGCCCGGCTGGGCCTGATCGAACGCATCGCGCTGACCCCCGAGGGCATCTCGTTCGCCGAACAGCGACGCCTGACCCGCGCGTTGCTGCGCAGCGGCCACCGGGTCTTCAGCCTGACCTATCACAGCCCCTCGCTGGCCCCCGGGAACACCCCCTATGTGCGCAACGCCGCCGATCTGCGGGTGTTTTTGCGCCGCATCGAGCAGTATCTCGATTTCTTTATGGGTGAACTCGGCGGCAAGGCGGCGACCCCGTTCCAGATCAAGGCCATGGCCGAGCGGTTGGCGGCCGGCGCGGCGCCGGCGCCAAGCGAACCCGCGGTCGCGGCCGCGGTTCGATCCTAGGCTTTGGTGCTGTCGCATCATCCGGTCCGGGCTGGCCGCGGCGAGCGGCTTGGTGATATCGGAACAACGCCGCCAACCTGTCGCTGGGCGCGCATCATTTGGCGCTGACGGCGCCGGCAATCCCTCCGCTTAAGGTGCGCAAGCGCCCAAGCGTCGCCGCCCGGGCGGCAAAAAACTGGCGCAACTGGCGCTCCGCGTCGAGCCCGGAATCGTCGGCCGAGGCCGCGACAAAGGCCACAAGTCGCGCCTGATCGAGCAATACGGCGCGCGCCTGCAATAACTTCGCCGTCAGCAGCCCCGCCGTGATCTTTCCGTCGACAACATAGAACGACCAGACCAGGCGGCGGCGCGGCCCGCTCATAATGTGCGCCACATTGACCGTTTCTTGACGTCCGGCGATGCTGACCGCGGCCCGGTCTTGTCGCACCAGTTGCCAGGTCTTCTCGTCGGCGATCCGATTATCGCTGTTGGTCAGCGGATTTCCGATCACGCGCGGCGGGTAGAGCGCCATGAACTCGACCACCGCGGGGGCGCCGGGCTCGGCAAAGGCGTGCAACAGCTCGCGCCCGGCCGCAACCACCACCGGGCGCCAGCCGATGCCGACAGCCGCGGTCGCCTGCCATGGCGGTGCGATTTGGTCGGCATGAAGCGGCGGCAGCGACGCGGCCGCGGCGCGGGCCTCGAGCCGGGCGGCATAGACCGGCCCCGCCGCCGCCAAAGCGACCGCCAGCGCCGGCGCCACCGCCAGCCGCCACAGCGGCGGCGAGCGCGTCACGGGTACTGCCGGCGGCGCTGGCGCCGCCCTTCGGGTGTCGGCAAAGGTCATGCCGATCGCGGTCAGCAGCAGGATCACCAGCGAAAAAAACAGCCAGCCATAAAGGACGTGATCGGCTTCGACCGCGGTGGCACTGCCCTCGAGATGGGCAAGCGCGATGATGCCCAAGGCGCGCAGACCGTTGGCGCCGATCGGGACACTCAGCGACAGCGCGATAAACAGCAACCGGCGCCAGTAGCTGCGATACATCAGGACCGCGAAGAAGCAGCCAAACACGATCGACGCGATCAGAAACCGCAACCCGGCGCAGGCTTCGGCGATTTCGAACCGGCCCTCGGGGATCTCGATCATCGTGCCGTCCGAGTAGACCGGGATGTGGAACAGCTGCAGCCCATAGACGGCGATATCGGCGGTGACGCGTTGCAGCCACGGCACCAGAAACTCGCCGGTCGGAACCAGAAAGAACAGAAACAGGACCGGAGCCAACAGCGCGCGCGTCGCTTGCGGGCCGAGAACCGAGAGGATTGTGACGACAAACATCGCCGTCACCAGCAGCTGGCGGCCCTCGTTCAAGTCGATCACCGCGCATAGCAGCCAGCCCGCCGATAACAGCGGCAGCGCCGCCAGCGGCCACAACACCGGGCGCGGCGAAACCACGCGAAAGACGGCGCGCCGCTCCCATAACAGGTATCCGATCAGCGGCAGGATCAGGAAGCAATGATTGTAGGCGGTCGATCCCATCCACACGCGGACCGCCGCCGCGGCATCGTGGCGAAAAACATAGAGAAAGGCGAGACCGGCCAAAACGATCGCGGCCGCCGCCGCCGGCCAGCCAAAAGCCGCACTCAGACGCCAAGCGCCCGGTCTATCCGGTCCGGCGGCAAAGTCGGCGTCCAGACCCGCCTCGCGGCGCAGCGGCGCCCAGTCGCGCATCCACGGCATGGTCAGCCGAGCCCCTTGACGATCAGCGGGCCAAGGCGGGTTGCCACGGGCAGCGGCAGCCGTTTCCAGGCGGCGATCAACAGACGGAATTTGGGATTGAGCGGGTTGAGATCGGGCGGCCGGCGGCCGGCGGCGAGCCGCGATTGGTAAATCAGCGGGCTCGGGGTAAACCCCCAATTGCGTTTGAACGCATAGGCGCCGGTGCCGGTCTTGCTGCGGCCGAAATCGAACATCCGATAGCCTTTCTCGCAAGCGCGCCGCATGACCTCCCAATACATGAAATCATTGGCGGCCAAGGCTCGCGCCGCGCGCACGACGCCGCCGTAATAGGGCAGCACCTCGTCGCGGAAATAGAAGTTGAGAACCGCCGCCACCGGGCGGTTGCCGCTGGTGACCGTGACAATGTCGCAGCAATCGGCGAATTCTTCGACCAGCAGGCGAAAATACGCTTTGGCAAAGACCGGCGTTCCGAGATTGCGCACGCTCTCGGCATAGATCGGATAGAGCCGGTCGATCCCGGGATCGATCTCCGAGCGCAGCCCGTTCTGGATCCCCTTGCGGATCATGGCCCGCTGCTTGCGCGGCACCGCTTTCAGATTGGCCTCGACCGACGGCTCGATCGGTCGCCGGAACGTCGCGTAAAGGCCGGAATTGTCGTGCCAGTCGCGGCGGTGGGCGAGCGAGCCGCGCATTTCCAGAAACGGCACATTCAGCCGCTCCATCAGCTGCAGCGCGGCGGCGTCGAGGGCGCAGAGGGTTTCCTCGTCGCTGGCCACCGGCCCGCCATAAACGGCAAACGCGTTCGCGATCAGCGATTGACCGAACAGCGGCGAGCGCAGATGGGTCAGCGGCAGCACGCCGCTGATCACCCCGCCGCGCCGCGCGACGAGGTAGTGGGTGTCGTGGCCAAACGCCTGTTCGATGACCCGCCGCCAGCCCGACAGGTGAAAAAACGTGCCGCCCGGCGCGCCTCGCACAAAGCGGTCCCACTCCGCAGCATCGGCGGTCTCGAACCGGCTTACGCTGAGGGCGGCGGGGAGAATTCCGTCCATGACGTGATGACCGGAAAGCGCCCGGCTTCGGCGCCCAGCACCAGGCGGTCGAGGCGGGTCCATGCGAAACCGGCCAACAGCCGGCGCAAACGCGCCTCAGTTCGTTCGAGGTTCAGATAATGCCGGGCGCGCGAGCGCCACGGGGCGCGGGGCGGGCGCGGCTGGCCGGGATCAATCTCCCACGGATGGAGGTAGAAGACCGGCAGCGCGCCCTGCTGCCGCGCCCGGCGCAGCAGCCAATCGCTGAGGCGATACGGGAACAGGCGGAAATAGCCGCCGCCCGAAGCCGGGATATTGCGGCCCAAAAGCCTGACCGCGGTCAGCGGAATTTCAACCAGGCCCGGAACCGGGCTGAATGCGTGCCGCGGCGCCTCGGGGCTGCCGTAGAGATCGTGCCGGACCGGATAGACGCTCGAACTGTAACGGTATCCCTCTTCGGCAAGGATTTGATGCGCCCAGGGGGTGGTGCGACCGATCGAAAAGGTCGGCGCCCGGTAGCCGCTGATCGCGACCCCGGCGATGTCCTCGAGCATCTGTTTGCTGCCGCGCGTATCGGCGCGAAACGCCGCCGCCGAGTTGCGGTCGACGCGGCGATGGTCGAGGCCGTGGCTGGCCAGTTCGTGGCCGTCGGCGACAATGCGCCGGATCAGCCCCGGATGCCGACGCGCGATCCAGCCCAGCGTAAAAAACGTGGCGCGGGCGCCAGCCTCATCGAGAATGTCGAGCAGCCGCTGGGTGTTGGCCTCGACGCGCGGCTCCAGCCGCTCCCACTCGCTGCGGTCGATGATCGAGGCAAACGCCTCGACCTGGAAATAATCCTCGACATCGATGGTCATCGCCCCGCCGGCCGGGCAATTCCGATCGCCGGCGCCGATCGTGGTCACATCCGTCCACCCTGGAAATAGTTGGCGGCGATCTCGATCGCACGGCGAATGAGGCGTTCGTGCTTGTCGACGCTTTTTTCGAGATGGGCGAGACGTTCGACGACGACCGCGAGCCCCTCGCCGGTCGTGGGCTTGTCGAGCCCGTCCGCACCCGGCGGCGGCTCGCTGACCCCGGCGATTTCGTCCTGCAGGTCGGTGGCGACCTTCTCGACCGCGCTCGCGGTCAGGGTGTGGAGCTGTTCGAGAAATCCATAGAGCAGCAGCCGCGAGCACAGCGTGTTGATCCGCCGCGGCACGCCCTGCGTATATTGGTGGATCATCGGAAACGCCGCCTCGGTGAAGTGCGGGTCGCCCTTCCAATTGGCGCGGCGCAGGCGATGTTCGACATAGGCCCGGGTTTCGCCTTCGTTCAACGGGCCAAGGTGATAGGCGGCGGTCACCCGCTGGCGCAATTGCTCGAGCCCGGGGCTGCCGAGGATCGCGCGAAACTGCGGCTGCCCCAAAAGGAAGCTTTGCAGCGCCATCGTCTTGTCGATGACGATGTTCGACAGCATGCGCAATTCCTCGAGCGCCTCAAACGACAGGTTCTGCGCCTCGTCGACGATCAACAGCGCGCGTTTGCCGAGGCGATGCTGGGCCAACACGAAATCGCTGATGCGTTGCAGCATCGCGCCCTTCGGCAAGCCTTCTTGGGCGATCCCGAACCCGGCGGCGACCAGATGCAACAGATCCTCGCCGCCGAGCTGGCTGGTGACGATTTTGGCGGCGACAAAGCTTTCCGGGCTGATCGTCGTCAACAAATTGTCGACCAGGATCGTTTTCCCGGCGCCGACTTCCCCGGTGATAATGATGAACCCCTCGGCGTGGTGCAGGCCATAGACCAGATAGGCCATGGCCTGGCGGTGGACGCTGCTTTCGAAGAAAAAGCGCGCGTCGGGGGTCAGCTGAAACGGCCGGGTCGAAAGCCCGTAGAATTCCGCATACATCGGCTCAAAAGGCCTTTGTCAGATATAGTTGCAGCGTATTCGCCACGATGCTGCCCGACTGCCCGTTGACGATGACGCCGCCATTGGGCTGATAGGTGAAGGTGTACACCAGCGATCCGGTCAAAGCGCGGGCAAAGGTGTGGTTTAATCCGATATTGGCGGTCAGGGTGCTGGTGCTGGCGACCGGGGTGGGCGTGTTGACCGTGACGACATTGGTGGTATGCGCGTAGCCGGCCGAGGCGTAACCGTTGAGGTCGGGGCGAATGTCGCGCGCCCAGGACAGATAACCGCCGACGCTGTTGGTCGGCGGCGTGATCGGCGGCACCAAGGATTGGGCGTTGGTGTAATAGCTGACCAACGAATAGGTGTTGCGGCCGATCTGCTCGCTGAGACTAAAATTATAGAGATGCTGTTTGTAAGGGTTATTGTTGAGACCAATTCCGGGATTGTAAAATATCGGAGACAAGCCCGAGTTCTGGTCGACGATGGCGCCGGACGGGCTCAGCGTTGCGTTGGCCAACGAGGCCTGCAGCGTCTGCGCGCCGGAACTGATCCCGGTCAGCAGATTGGCCTGAAAGACGAGGGTGGGCGTGATCTGGTAATTGGCGGTGCCGCTGAACCCGTAAACCCCGTCGATGCGCCCGTATTGCAGCGCCACATAGCCGTAATCATCGGCTCGTCCGAGCCGCCCTCCGGCCAGCCAGGTCGGGCCGACAAACGTGGCCGCCGGCGCAAACGGGTAGCGCAGGTTTTGGTAGCCGCCCCGTAACAGCGCGGCAATATTCGGACGGAAGAAATATTCGACATCATCGAAGGCGGTGAATTGGGTATTTTGCGCTGTCGAATTCGAATTGAAATTAGAGCCGTCGACGACCGCACGCGATTGCAGGCGTTGAAAATCGCGGCCGGTGACCAGCGTCAACGTGCCCTCGTTCGATATGCCGTTGGTCAACCCCGAATTCAACGGCGTGGTGATCGAGGTTATCCCGGTATTGCCGGCAAAATTGGTCGACGACAAACGATAGCGCAGTTCGCCGTCGATCAGCCCGTCATAAGATTGGCGCAGATAGGGCGAGACTGTATTCGTGAAGGTCAAGGTCTGTTGCGTGCGCGGCAATAAGGACGGGCTGACAAAGCCAAGCCCGGGCAGGGTCGAGGCTTGTGTCACGTAACTGGCGGCGTCGACAAACAGCCGGTCCGGCACGATCGTTCCGGTCCCTTGGCCGAACAGATTGGCGGTAAACTGATCGAGGCTGTTGGTCGGGACGTAAAGGTTGCCGGAGACGCTGCCGGTCAGCACACCCGTCAGCCGCGGCGTGTCGGCCGACACCGAGAGCCCGGGGCTCAAGCTGGTCTCGGCCGCCGCTTGCCGGTGGTTGGCGGTGTAAAAAACGTTGTCGTAAAAGGTCTCGCCGAGGCTGGCATAAGGCTGGATCAGCAGCGCCGGCGCGTTCGGGTTGTAGGACTGCAAGGTGGTAATCGCACCGCCCGGCGTCGGCAATGCGATGGCGGCCGCCGGCGGTGCGCCCGGGGCCGGCGTCACACCCGACGGCAGCGCGTTGGGCGGCGCGAACGGGTTGGGCAGCGCCAGCGGGCCCGACGCGGGCGGCGGCAGCGTCGTCGGCGCGCCGCTGACCGTCGGCGCGCTGGTCGAGGCCGCGGACGCGCCGGCGCCGGCCGGGTTCAGCCCGGTCTCGAACTGTGCGGCGGCGGTCGTGCTGCGCTCGACAATGGCGACGGCAAACACCAAGAGCGTCAGCCGCAAATGGTAGGCGCGGCCGCCCCCCCGGCCGAGGCCGCTACGCGGGCACCGGCTGGTCCCTGCGCCGCTCATCACTCTTTTCGCCGGGATAGTAGTACTCGTAACTGTAAGAGCCAAAATGCGCGGTCGCCTGTTCGCTTTTGTTCAGCAACAGGCTGATGCGCGGACAGGCGCTGAGCATGCTCAATCCGGCCTCGACTTCGTCTTGTTGTGTGCGGTAGGCCTCGACAACAAACACGATCTGGCCGACCAGCGGCGCCATCGTCGCGGCGTCGCTGCTGACCATGCAGGGCGGCGTGTCGAGAACCACAAAGCGATCCGGGAACCGACGGGTCAACTCGCTGACCAGCACGCTCATCCGGCTGCTTGAAAACAGCTCGGGCACATGCGGGCCGCCCTGACCCGCCGGCAGCAGCAACAAATTCTCGATATTGGTGCGGATCAAGGCTTCGTCCAAGCTGACGCTGCCCGCCAGCACATCGACAAGCCCCGATCTGGCGCGCTCGCCGAGCATCGCCTTGATCGCCGAATGGCGCGCCCCGACATGGGTGTCGGCATCGACCAAGAGCGCCTTGACCTCGCGCTCGGATGAAAATGACAGCGCCAGGTTGAGCGCGACAAAGGTCTTGCCTTCCCCGGGCCTGGCGCTGGTGACCATGACAATCCGGTTAAAGCGACCCTCGCCGGTGCGGTCGGCCATCGTCCAGGCGGTCATCAGATTGCGTTTGACCAGGCGGAACTCTTCGGCGGTTCGCGAGCGCTCCGCCGACGGAACCGCCACCCCGTAACTCGCCAACTGACCCCGATCGAGGATCAGCTCGCCGCCGCCGGGGGCCGCCGGCACCGCTGCGCCCGCCGCCGGAGCCGGCCCGGCCGCGGCCGCGGGGGTCGTCGCCGGCGCCGGCGACGGCGGCGCGACCGCCGGCGCGGCCGCAGGCGGTGCGTTGTTCTCCGCCTCGCGCTGGCGCAGCAACGCCGCTGCGCGTTCGATCAGCCCGATCGACTCTGCCATCAGGAAACACCCACCGAGTGAAGGTTCAAACTCAGCAACAGCAACGTGCCATAGACCGCGACCAGCATGCCCGCGCTGGCGCACACCCCAGCCAGTTGAAAGACCGCCCGACGACGGGCCGCACCCAGCGATATCCGGGTCACGCTGCCGACGATCGGAAGGCCGAGTTCGCGCAGCTGCGCGAGCGTGCCAAACGACCGGTCGAGCTGGCTCATCAAGACCGCCGCCGCGACCGCCGCCCCCAGACCGGCGAGCAGGACCAGCGAAACCAGGATCGGACGGTTCGGTTCGGCCGGCGCCATCGGGACTTGCGGCGGGTCGATGATCCGGAACTGGATCTTCTCGGTCTTGGTGTCGGCGGCGTCGGCGATCTGCGCCGCCTGCCGACGCGACACCAGCTCCTCATAGTTCTTTTTCAGGATACCGTAATCGCGATCGAGATCCTGGACCTGGATCAGCACCGCCGGCACGGTCTGGGCAATTTTCTCAATGCGGGCCTGATCGGCTTCGACTTACGCGAGCTGGCGCTGGGCCGCGGCCACTTGGCTCTCGGCGTCAACCAGCTTGACCTTCAGCTCGTCATAAACCGCGTTCGGGATCTGGGTTTTGCCGAGACCGCTCGTACCGCTGTCGGCGGCATGCTTCATCTGCGCCTTGAACTCGCGGATTTGCTCGCGCGCGGCGATGACGTCGGGATGCTGGTCGGTGTATTTGGTCCGCAACGCGTCGAGATTGGCCTCCATCTGTTCGAGCCGCTGCTCGTCCGGGCTCAGCCCCCGGCCGACGATCACTTGCGGCGCCCGCTCGACCGACAGCATCGGCGGCACCGAGGCGATCTCCTTGCGCAAGGTGTCGCGTTTGGTAATCGCATCGGCGAGAGCATCCTTGGCGCGGACGACCTCGGCGCGGACCTGGTCGAGCCGATTGATCGAGCCGCCCGCGGCATCGCCGGAGCCGACCGAGACGATGTCGGGATATTGCCGGGCCAGTTCGGCGCGCTGTTGGTCCTTGGCGTGCAGCTGGTCGCGGTAAGAGGCGATCTCGTCATCGAGAAAGCGCTGGGCGTTGTCCATCTCGGAACGGCTGCTGCGCGCCGTCTTTTCCGAAAAAATCGTCAACAGCGACTGCACGACATTCTTGGCGACCTGCGGATCGCGGTTGAGGTAGGAAATCGTCATCAAATTCGGGCTGAGCGGCCGGATTTCGACATTGTTCGCCAGATTGCGGTACAATTGCTCTTTCTGCTCGGGCGTGGTCAGCCCGGCGTCGAGATAGGTCAGGCGGACCAGCTGTTCGAGGTTGGGCCGACTGAGCAAGGTGCGCTGCAGAAAATCGAGATGGCGCTGCGGGTTGGTGTCGGCCGCCAGACCGTGCAGCAGCGGCGTCAGCAGCGGATCGACGTCGAGATAGATCCGCGCCGAGGATTCATATTTGGTCGGGATCAACGCCACCCCGATCCAGCCGACCGCGCACACCAGCCACGCCGCCGCGACGGCGATCCATTTCTGCCGCCAGCCGATTTGCAAAAACGGCAGCGCTTGCGCTTTGATCGAAGTCATACCCCACTCCGGAGACTGGCGGCCGGCATTCGCCCTGCCGCCGCGGCCAAGCCGTGATCGAACCCGTGTTTGGCGAGCCCTGCCCGCGGCATGACCGTTCGGCTCAGAACAGGCGCTGCGGGATGATCAGAATGTCGCCGGGCTCCATCGCGACATTGCTCGACACGTCACCGTCCTTGATCAGATCGTCGAGATGGACCTGATAACTGTATTGCTTGCCGTTCACGGTGCGCACCAGCACCGCGTCATTGCCGTCGGCGTAGCGGGTCAGCCCGCCGACCGCGATCATCGCATCAAGGACGGTCATGTCGGTGCGATAGGGGATGGCCCGCGGTGTCGCCGCCTCGCCGATCACCCGCACCTGCTCGTTGAACGGACCGACAAACCCGGTGGCGATCACCGTGACCACCGGCTCCTTGATGTATTTGGACAGTCGCTGTTCGAGTTCGCGCGCCAGCTGGGTCGGCGTCTTGCCGATCGCGACGACGTCTTCGACCAGCGGCAGCGACAGGCGGCCATCGGGGCGTACCGGTACGGTCATGCTCAGCTCGGGGTTGCGCCACACGAAGATGTTGAGCTGGTCGCCCGGTCCAATGATGTATTCGCTCGAAGGCAGGGCCGAAGCCGGCGGCGCCGGCGGCAAGGAGGGCCCGGCATGGCACCCGGCCACGAGCAGCCCGGCGGTCAGGCTTACAGCGCCGTACAATCTGCGGTGCACCCTGCGCTCCTGTTATTGTCTCACAATGGCGATTACGAGAAATATCGCACAACCGTCCATCGCGAAAGACCGCGGTTCCCGATCCCCGCGCGCAGCGGCATCACAGCAAAACCACTATAACGCCAAACGGTTTCCAGCGCAATAAAATGCCCGACCGGTTAACCCTGATCGTGAGCAAATGACGCCGTATAACCGCGAGCTAAAAGCGCCGTGACGAATTGTAGCGGCGGCTGATTTCGCCCTGTCGCCATTTGTCGCCAAAAGCGCGGGCTCAGAACCGACACTTTCGGGGGAGAATGGCCGGCGGTCTCGCGCCCGGTCGTCCCAACGCCAGCGCGCAAAAAAAGATAAGCGCCATTGGGCCGCTTCGCAGCAGCGCGGTCGACAGCCGCGGCCGCCCGGTCCTATCATAGGCGATACGGGTGACCGGCGTGCCCCGGCTTGCGAACCGGCGGGCGCCCGAACGAGGAGAGGCAGAATGAGAAACGGCTTCCGCGCCTACGATTCCGATACCCACGTCAATCCCGCCGCCGAGGTGCTCGACCGTTATGTCGATCCGGGGTTTCGCGCGCGGCTGCCGGAACTGGCCCCGCACCGGGTGGCCAGCGGGGCCGCGGTGGAAGGGCAAAGCCCGCTCCACCAATATCGCGTCGGGACCAAATATTACCGGCGGGTGCTCGGGGAAAAGGCGCCGCGCGACAGCTTCAGCGGGCGCGAGACGCGCTGGCGCGGAACCAAGATGCCGCGGCCCGGCATCCAGGACGACCAGCCCGGCAACCGGGTGGCCGACATGGATGACGAAGGGGTCGACGTCCATTTTCTGATCCCGACCTCATGGCTCAGCGTTGTCGGGCTCGAAGACCCCGAGATCGAAGTCAATTTGATCCGCGCCTATCATCGTCACATGGCCGATTTCACCGCCGACCATCCCGACCGGCTGAAAAGCCTGATCGTCGCCTCCTCGCGGGTCGTGCCCGAGGCGGTGCGCGAGATCCGGCAATGGGGCAAGTCGAAATGGGCGGTCGCGGTGCTGCCCCTGCTCGCCAAGGACATGCCGGCCGACCATCCCGATCTCTACCCGATCTGGGAGGCCGCCGCCGAGCACGATCTGCCGATCGCCAACCACAGCTTCACCTGGAACCCGCCCTATTATCCGGGCTATCTCGACCTGTGGGAGAACATCTTTATCGGCCGTGCGGCCGCCCATCCGTGGGGCGCCATGCGCTTTGTCGCCTCGTTTATCGGCGGCGGGCTGTTTGACCGGTTCCCGACCTTGCGCATGGGGGTGCTTGAAGGCGGGTTCGGCTGGCTGCCATTTTGGGCCAAGCGCCTCGACGAGCAGGCGGTGTATGTCGGCGGCACCGCCGATTTGAAGATGCGGCCGAGCGACTACATGAAAAGCGGGCGCTTCTTCTGCAGCATCGAGCACCACGAAGGCGAGGACATGTTCAACTATGTCACCCAGTTTTTGGGCGACGGCGTGTTGATGTACGCCTCCGACTATCC
>JAJPIH010000058.1 GCA_021324875.1 Alphaproteobacteria bacterium | reverse complement strand
CCCGACATCATCGGCTCGACCACCGACAGAACGAGCCCGGTGGCGACCGCCGCATCGACCGCGTTGCCGCCGGCGCGCAAAGTCATCAGCCCGGCCTGCGCCGCCAGCGGATGGTTGGCCGCCACCGCCCCGCGGCGACCGATAATCAGCGGCCGCCAGGCGCGCAAATCGATCTTCACATCGTGCTCCGCATTGGTTGGTCCTCGTCATATTATCGGAGAAAGCGATGGGGGCGAGCATGCGCCGGCACAATTTCAGGCATATTTGGTCGCGAACTGGCCGGCTCGTCCTGATCGGCGCCCTGCTGCCGCTCTGTGTCGCCTGCGCCGCCTTCCCAGGGAAAGGCGCCGACAGTTCCGGCACAGCCTCCGGCGGCTCCGGCCACGGTGACGGCAACGGAAAATTTTATGGCGGCCTCAGCGGCGGCTACAGCGGGCTCGGCGGCGGGTCGGTTCAGCCATGAGCGCAACAAGGACGAGCTGCGGGGTGCTGGTCGGCGACGGCGCGCGCTTGCTGCTTGGTCACGCGACGCGCTCGCCGCGCTGGGACATTCCAAAGGGCGAAGCCGAGCCGGGCGAAGACTTCGCCGCAGCCGCCATCCGCGAATTGCGCGAAGAGACCGGGCTTGCCGCGACGCCCGATGAGCTTCGGCCGCTCGGTGTTCACGCCTATTTGCGCGGCAAGGATCTGGCGCTGTTCGCCTGGATGCCTGCGCAGCTGCCCGCCCCCAACACACTCGTCTGCCGCTCGACATTCACCTTGCCGAACGGCACGGTCCTCCCCGAATTCGACCGCTTTGCATTATTCGATTGGGACGAGGCGCTGGGCCGCGTCGGCAAGAACATGGCGCGTGTGCTGGCCGCCCTTCGCGATCACGGAAAGGGCGCTTCGAAATCATAGTGGAGCCGTGCTAGGGTTGCGCCAACCGCAACGCGAGGAGGTCAAAGATGCCCAAGCTGCGCCATATCGCGATCGCCGCCGAGGATCCGGAAGCGATGGCCGAGTTCTATAAAAAGGCGTTCGATTTTGTCGAGGTCGGCCGACCGAACGGCGTGCTCGCCGACGGCGTGTTCTTGAGCGACGGCACGCTGAATATGGCGATCCTCAAATTCAAGACCGACCAGCTCGGCAAGGGCATGGACTTCCGTGGCCTTCACCATTTCGGCGTGCTGGTCGAGGACGTCGATGAATTTTCGAAGCGGCTCGAAAGCCTCGGCGCCCAGCATTACATCGACCAGGGCCAGGGCGGTCACCAGGCGGGCTATTTCGAAAAGAAATTCTATGGGCCCGAGCATGTGCTGTTCGACATTGCCGAACACGGCTGGGCGGGCGCCGAGCCATTGCCGGCCAAGGTGAAAGAAGCCGCGGAGTAGACCCGGGGCGTGACGGGCCCGAGGCTCGCCGTGGGGCCGACCCCGGTTCTGATGGATCCATGCAGCCGGTCGTGAAGTTCCGGCTCCATGGATGCCCGGGACCTCGCCCGCCGATGACAGCCAGAGCGGCGGGGCGAGGCTGAATTCGGCCCGCTTCGGCCCCGGCAAAATGGAGGAACAAGAAATGGCCAAGTTGCGTCATCTCGCCATCGCCGCCAAAGATCCCGACGCGATGGCCGAATTCTATAAAAAGGCCTTCGACTTCAAAGAAGTCCGCAAGACCGACGGGCCGCTCGCCTATGGCTATCATCTGAGCGACGGCACGATCGACTTGGCGATCCTCAAATTCAAGACCGACCAGCTTGGCCGCGGCCTCGATTACACCGGGCTGCATCATTTTGGCGTGCTGGTCGAGGACGTCGAAGCCGCCGGCAAAAAGCTCGAGAGTCTCGGCGGCAAGCATTACATGGACCAGGCCGAGGCCGGACGAGTGGGCGGCTTCGAGGTCAAATTTTACGGACCCGAGGGCGTCTTGTTCGACGTCGCCGAGCATCCCTGGACCGGCACCGAGCCGCTGCCGGCCAAGGCCGAAGCCGCCGAATAGACCCGCCGCCGGCTAGCGCCGGTCACCGCGCCGCACGCCGTGATTTGAAGAAAACCCCCGACACCCCACATTGAAGCGACATGCCGGGGCGGACCGCCGCTGGTGACAACCCCGGCGGCCCGTCGCCTATGTCGCGGTTTTGTGGGTGTCGCAGCGATGAGTGCTGACAATCTGTTTGTCGCATTGCGGCAATCGGCCGATCCCGAGGTCGCAGCGGCAATCGAGGAACTGGTCCGCGATGCCCCGGACCACGAGCTCAGCCGCCTCAATGTCCTCGACTTCGCGGCTCGCGCCGGGCTCGACGAAGAGCGGGTCATTGCCGCCTTTCTGCATGCGGCCCGGCTGGGCCTGTTCGAGTTGTCGTGGAACGTGTTGTGCCCGAGCTGCGGCGGGGTGCTGGAAGCGGCGCCGACATTGAAGAATGTCGACCGCGACAGTTACCACTGCGCCTGGTGCGCCGCCGCCTACGAGCCAACCCTCGATGAAGTCGTCGAGGTCACCTTTACGGTCAGCCGGCGGGTGCGCCGGATCGCTGCGCACAACCCCGACGAACTCTCCTATGGCGAGTATTTCCGCCAGGTATTTTGGGGATCGGGCATCGACCTGCCGAACAACCTCGAGCATGTGATCGAGGAGATCACTCTCGAAACGATGGAATTGCCGGCCGGCGAAAAGGCGTTGTTGTCCCTGCAATTGCCGGCCGAGTTCGTCATCCTGCTCGACCCGGTCACGCACACCAGCCGGTTTATCGACGTCAAGGGCGAGCCGGTCCGCGAGCGCCAATCGCTGTCGGTCGTATTCGACCGGCTGCGCAGCCCGGTGGAGCGTCTCGCGCTGCGTCCGGGTCCGCTGCGGCTGAGCCTCGAAAACCGCACCGATGGACGCGTCCTGCCGGGATTGTGGATCGCCAACCATCAGCTCGAAGAGCTGCTGCACCGCCGTCGTCCGTTCCTGACCGCAAAGCGGCTGCTGACCAACCAGGTGTTTCGCGACATCTATGGCGTCGATACGATCGATATCGACCAGCGGCTCAAGATCACCAGCCTCACTTTTCTGTTCACCGACCTTAAGGGCTCGACCGAGCTCTATGAGCGGGTCGGCGACCTCGCCGCCTTTGACCTCGTGCGCACCCATTTCCGGATGTTGCATGAGATTGTTGCGGCCGAGGCCGGGGCGGTGGTCAAGACCATCGGCGACGCGGTGATGGCCACGTTTGCGACCCCCGATCGCGCGATCGCCGCGGCGCTGCGCATGCGCGAGGCGATGCGCAAGCTCAACCATGACCGCAACAGCGGCGATCTGGTGCTCAAAATCGGCGTTCACGAGGGACCGTGTTTGGCGGTCGTTCTGAACGACCGCCAGGACTATTTCGGGCAGACCGTCAATATCGCGGCGCGCGTGCAGGCGCTTGCCGATTCCCGCTCGATCTTGGCGACGCGACCGGTTGTGGCCTATCCGCAGACGCTCGATTTGCTCAAATCGCGCGGGCTCGAACCGATGGGTCAGTCCCGCGCCTTGCGCGGCATTTCCGACGCGGTGGCGGTTTTCGAGATCCCGTGAGGTGACCGGCGCCGGAGGTGTCCGCCACGCCGCAGCGGCGGGTGCGGCGCCCGCCTCCGCCCCGCCTACACATCGAGATTGGCGACGCTCAGCGCATTCGCCTGGATGAATTCGCGCCGCGGCTCGACGACGTCGCCCATCAAGGTCGAGAACATCTCTTCGGCATCGTCGGCGTGGCGGATCTTGACCTGCAACAGCGCCCGCGCCTCGGGGTCGAGCGTCGTCTCCCACAACTGCTCGGGATTCATTTCGCCGAGCCCCTTATAGCGCTGCACTTCGATGCCGCGCCGGCCCAGTTCCATGACCGCCTCGACCAGCCCGGCCGGGCCGTTGATCGTCCAGGTCTTGTCGCGGGCGGAAAGCTTGCCCGGCCGATCGTAGGTCTGGCGCAAGACCCCGCGATCGGCGTCGAGGCGGCGCGCTTCACTGGCCCGCAGCAGGGCCGCCTCGATCAACCGACGCTCTTCGAGCCCTTGCCGCAGGCGGGCGAGCACGATGCCCTCGACGCCGGCGGCGCCAGTAACCAACTCGCCCCGCCAATTCCGCTCGGCCTCGGCGCCGCTCAGATTGAGGCGCGCAGCGACCCGTTGGGCGGCTTCGCGCGCGATAGCCGGGTCGGCGAGCAGTTCGGCCGACAATGCGCCGGCAATCGCGGCCTGCTCGACGACTTCGATATCGCCGACTTTGACGGCGAGCGCCTGCAGCGCGCGCCGCTGGTCACGCGCCTCGTCGAGCAGCGCGCGCAGGTCGTTGGCGGCGCGTTCGACGCCATCGAACTGGGTAAAGACCGCGTCGCGCAGCGCCGCCTCCACGCAATAGGCTTCAAGCGCGGCATCGTCTTTCAAATAGACCGCCTTGCTGTTGCCGCGCTGCAACCGATAGAGCGGCGGCTGGGCGATGTAGAGAAAGCCCTTTTCGATCAACGCCGGCATCTGCCGAAAAAAGAAGGTCAGCAACAAGGTGCGGATATGGCTCCCGTCCACATCGGCGTCGGTCATGATGATGATGCGGTGATAGCGCGCCTTGTCGGCGTCGAAATCTTCGGGGCCGATGCCGGTGCCGAGCGCGGCGATCAACGTGCCGATTTCGGCCGAACCCAGCATCTTGTCGAAACGCGCGCGTTCGACATTGAGGATTTTGCCCTTGAGCGGGAGGATCGCCTGGAAGCGACGGTCGCGGCCTTGTTTGGCCGAGCCGCCGGCACTGTCGCCCTCCACGATGAACAACTCGCTTTTGGCCGGGTCGCGCTCCTGACAATCGGCAAGCTTGCCCGGCAAATTGGCCACGTCGAGGGCGCCCTTGCGCCGGGTCAGATCGCGGGCTTTGCGTGCCGCCTCGCGCGCCGCCGCCGCTTCGACGACTTTGGCGACAATCTTGCGCGCCTCCGCCGGATGCTCTTCGAACCACTGCGCCAACTTGTCGGCGACAACGCTTTCGACGGCCGGGCGAACCTCCGACGACACGAGTTTGTCTTTGGTTTGCGAGGAGAATTTGGGATCGGGCACCTTGATCGACATCACGCAGGTCAGGCCCTCGCGCATGTCCTCGCCGCTAAGCGTTACCTTTTCCTTTCTGGCGATGCCGCTATCCGCCGCATAGGCGTTGATCGTGCGCGTCAATGCCGCCCGGAAGCCGGCGAGATGCGTGCCACCGTCACGCTGCGGGATGTTGTTTGTAAAGCACAACATCGTCTCATGATAGCTGTCGGTCCACTCCATCGCGATCTCGACAAGAGTGTCGTCGCGCTCGCCGCGGATGACGATCGGCGGCGCGTGCAACGCCTGCTTGGAGCGGTCGAGATAGCGCACAAAGGCTTCGATCCCGCCTTCGAAATGAAGGCTGGACGATTTCGGCTCGACCCCGCGCAGGTCGCGCAATACCAGGGTGACGCCGCTGTTCAAGAACGCCAGTTCGCGCAGGCGGTGCTCGAGCGTCGTGAAATCAAAGGTGATGTTGCTGAAGATCTCGCGGCTGGGCAGAAAAGTGATCTCGGTTCCGGTGGCGCTGCCGCTCCGGCCCGACCCCTCAGGCCAGGACGGCGCCGGGCCGACCTAGGCGACCGGAGCTTCCGGGACGCCGTCGCGGAAGCGCATGAACCACTCCGAACCGCCACGGAAAATCCGCAGCTCCAGCCAGCTCGACAAGCCGTTGACCACCGACACGCCGACGCCGTGCAATCCCCCGGAAACCTTGTAAGCGTTCTGGTTGAATTTGCCGCCGGCATGCAGGTGGGTCATGATCACCTCGGCCGCCGACACCCCCTCTTCCTCGTGGATTCCGACCGGGATGCCGCGGCCATTGTCGGTGATCGTGACCGAACCGTCGGCATTCAACGTCACTGTGACGGTGTCGCAATAGCCGGCCAGCGCTTCGTCGATCGAATTGTCGACGACCTCGTAGACCATGT
>JAJPIH010000037.1 GCA_021324875.1 Alphaproteobacteria bacterium | reverse complement strand
GCCGGCCCCGATATGGGCACGGTCGAGGCGGCGCTGGCGAGCGGGCTCGAAACCGCACAGACGATCCTCGCCGCGCAATGATCGTCGCCGCCGCCCAGCGCCGGCGGCAAAGACCGGCAGTTCCGGTTCGGCGCAGGACCGCCGGCCGGCACGAGGAGCGCATGCGATGAGGGTTTGGCAGGGTGCACGGATTGGCGGCGGGATGCGGTGCGGCGGTGCGGCGCTCGCGGCGATGGTGACGCTCGCCGCCTGTGTCGGCTCGCCGGCCGAACTGCGCTGGGCCAGAGCCGGCACCGACGATGCCACCGTGGCCCGCGAGGCCAATGACTGCCGGGCCCAAGCCAGGGCGGCGATGCAGACGCAAAAGGGCATCAACGAGGACCGCAGCGCCACCCTGGGCCGCAACTGGGCGCTCAGCTACACGACCGGCCTGCAGGACCAGACGATGCGCGAGCAGGACGCCGCCGCCGGCGAGCGCGCCTTCAACGCCTGCATGCGCGCCAAGGGCTTTTCGCCAAAAGCCTGATCGCTCGCCGCCGCCTGGTGCGCCCGTTCGTCATTCGGGCGATTGCGGGGCGACACCCGTTTTCAGCGCCTGCATCCCGGCGGCGGGGGGGTCCGCCCGCCCGTCCTCCTCGCGGCGCGTTGCTCGGTGGCGCAGCAATTGTCGGATCCGTGTTTTGAGCCGCGAGCCTTCAAAGGCGGCGTTGAGCCGGGTCGCGGCATTGTCGAGGCGCACCACCGCCGAGGCGATCCATCCCCACAGCGTGTTCGGAATGACATAAAAATTGCCTTCGTCGCGCGAGGCGTTGCTGAGCTGGCGTTTGTGGGTCCCGTCGCCGAACAAAAAATCGAATTCCTGCACGTCGCCAAATGTCTCGAACAAGTCTTTGACGACCAGGCAATGCAGCACGTTGCCGACCGAATAGTGGCGCCATTCGGGGTCGTAGCCGATCTCTTGCGAGCGGTAGCTGATCCCGTGCCGCAACCCCATCATAAAGGCGAGCGGCCGGTCGCCATTGAACAGCACATAAGAGCAGAACCAGCCGTTTCGCGCGGCAATCTGCAGGCGGGTTTCGATCACGGCGCGATTGCTGAGCCCCGACCCGTAGATGCGCCATTGGTAAGTGAGGCGGGAAACCGCGGTCGCCGCCTCGAGAAAGGGCTCGAGATCGGCCGGTGACGTGTACCGCCGCAATGTCACGCCGCCGCCGCACGCGGCCTGCAGCCGGCGCTGCTGGCGCCGCAGGTTTTCGCGGGTCTTTGGACCGAGGCCGGCGATATAGGCGTCGTAACCCGCGGTCCGCCGGATAAACCGGCGCTGATAGATCGGACCCTGCGGGACGATATGAAAGCCGCGGGCATCGAGCCGGCGTTGCCCCATCAGGTCGAAGAGGGCCGCATCCGAGCGCACGCCATAGGCGAAAATGACCGCCCGCGGCGGCAGCCGGCCGGCCAATTCGCGCAACAGCAGGGCGGTCAGTTCGGCCTCGCATCCGCGGGCCTTCTGCGCGAATAGCGGACAGCCGATGATCGAAACGCGCTCGGTCGCAACCGGCAACAACCCGAGATGCCCGACCCGCAGGGTGAGCTTGGCCGCCGCCTGCCTGATCGGAACAAAACCGACGACGTCGTCGCCTTGCCTACAAACAAAGGCTGACAGACGCGAGCCCTGGCCGATCCCACCGTCGATCAGCCAGGTGAGGTCGTGATCGAGTGTGGCGCGGCTGTCTTCGGCGCAGATCCGGCGTGCCAGGCGGCGCGCCGCAGCCACCGCCTCGGGCCCTTCGAGATCAAGCGGCTCCCAGCGCCAGCCGGCCACAGACGCCAGCGGCGACGAGCCCTCGCTGACCTCGCTTTCGTCGGGCGAAAACAAGCGGCGCGGAACAGTTTGATCCGGACGACGCCCGCCGATTGTTGTCGCCGCACCCTTCGGCAAAGCGCTGTTCAGGCTGACCATTTGCGCCATTTATGGTTAAATTGCCGGGAACCTAGCGTAGTCAGCCGAGCCCTTCAAGCAATGAATCACGAGCTCACCACAAATACGTGTCAATTTACT
The DNA here is from genome assembly GCA_021324875.1 of Alphaproteobacteria bacterium. Classification (GTDB taxonomy): domain Bacteria; phylum Pseudomonadota; class Alphaproteobacteria; order ATCC43930; family CGMCC-115725; genus AP-15. The sequence goes on along the minus strand of JAJPIH010000037.1, from coordinate 1,769 downwards.
GTCATAACCATCGTCTCTTGCACCGATTTGCGGTTTTGGGCGGCGGATCGGGCAATCGTAACCCCACAAATGTTGGGTTATGGGTCAGACCGATTGGGTTGAAGTGCCGGCAAAGCTATGTGGACAAGGCTGACAGCCGCGTTAAATCGCCGCGGGAGCGCCCGGCTGATCGCGCGCAATGCGTGGTACGCGCTGACTTATGTCAGCCCGCGTCGGCGCCGCCTGCGCCGATCGCTGGCCGCGTTCGATCGTCGCTTCGGCCTCGATACCGCGCGGCCGCAGCCCGTCGGCAGCCTTGGCTTGCCGGCCGGGATCGCCGCCCACGCCGCGCAATATCAAACGATCCGCAAGCTCGATCTCTATCTTGCCGGTCTCGACATCGATTTCCGCGATTACACTTTTGTCGATTACGGCTGCGGCAAAGGCCGGGTGCTGCTGATGGCCTCGGAATACCCGTTTCGCAGCATCGTCGGCATCGAATGCGCCCCGCAGTTGGCCGCCGTCGCGCGACAAAACATCGCGCGCTACAACAGCCCGACCCAATCCTGTCGCGACATCAGCGTGGTCGTCGGCAATGCCGCAGAGTTTGCCCCGCCCGCGGGGCCAAGCATCTATTTTCTTTACAACCCCTTTGACGACGTGATCCTCGCGCCGACCTTGGCGCGGATCGCCGAGCGGGCCGTCGCCGCCCGCCCCGACTTTATGATCTATGTCGACCCGGTCTTCCGCGCCTGCGTCGAGCGCACCGGCGATTGGCGCGTTATCGAGGATCATGGCGATTGGGTGATCTATCGCCGGGCCGCACCGCGCTTTGGATCCTGATCGGCGGCGGCGCTCGTCAGGGCCAGCGCCAGGGTCCCCAATCCCAGGCCTCGTTGTCCATAACCGCGGTCATCTGGGCTTCGTTGGCGAGCTGTTTGACGAACATCTCCTGCTTGTAAGCGTCCCAGTTTTGCTGCGTCCCGAAATAGACGCAGTTGCAATCGAGCGGGTCGGCGTAGAGGTAGACCGGATTGCCGTTGACCACCTTCATGACGAATTTGTTCGGCGGCAGGCGCTTCATCGCCGCCACGCGATGCGGGGAATCGGCCGGTCTGACCTGAAACCCGGCGGCGGCCAGCAAATCCTCTTTCTGCGTCACCTGCTGCTGCGGGGTCGCGCACCCCGCTACGGCCATCACGGCGAGGCCGGCGACGAGACGACACCCAATCGGCTTGATCACGCTGCCCCCCACATAACCCGCGCATTCACATAGTCTGTTTGACGCATTGCGCGCAAGTCATGCCCGAACCCGCCGCCCGCGCGGACCGCTGCGCCGGGAGGGCCTATGGCCGGCCGGGACGGCGGCGGCCGAGGCCGTGGCGGCCACGGATTTGCTGCGCTATGCTTTGGCCAATGGAACCGGGAGGAAAGAATGATCAAAGGCTTGCACCACAACGCCTATCGCTGCCGCGATTCCGAGGAGACGCGGGCCTTTTACGATGATTTTCTCGGTCTTGAATTGGTCAGCGCGTTTGAGATCGACGCGGGCCGGGCGCTGCACACCTTCTTCCGCATGGATGACGGCTCGTGCCTTGCTTTCTTCGAGGTTCCGGGGCGGCCGTTCGAGTTTAAACACCAGGATTCGCTCGATCTGCACATCGCGCTCGCGGTCGAGCCGGAGGTTTTCGACCGCATGCTCGACAAAGGCCGGGCCGAGGGGCGCGAGGTGCGCGGCCCGGTCGACCACGGCTTTGTGCGTTCGATCTATTTCCGCGACCCGAACGGCT
>JAJPIH010000397.1 GCA_021324875.1 Alphaproteobacteria bacterium | reverse complement strand
TGCTGGACGTTGGCGGGATGGCGGTCGACACTCGGCGTTAGTGATGTGGGAGGGGGCAGGGAATGGAACTCGGCAGGCTCGGGGTTTGGGTCGGCATGGACCGGATCAGTGCGGCGGCGGGGGCCGAATTTGCGCGGCGGGTCGAAGGCTGGGGCTACGGTGCGCTGTGGCTGCCGGAAAGCCGCGGGCGCAACGCGCTGGTCCATTCCTCATGGCTGCTGGCGAACACGCAGAAACTGGTCGTCGCCACCGGCATCGCCAACATTTATGCCCGCGACCCGATGGCGATGGCGAACGGGCAACGCGCTTTGGCCGAACAGTCCGAGGGCCGCTTTCTGCTCGGCGTCGGGGTATCGCATCGGCCGATGGTCGAAGGGCTGCGCGGCCACAATTACGGTCGGCCGGTGGCGACGATGCGCGCCTATCTCGAAGCGATGAAGGCGGCGCCCTATGTCGTCGCGGCGGCGCCGCGCGAGACACCGCCAACCGTGGTCGCGGCGCTCGGGCCGCGGATGCTGGCCCTGTCGGGCGAGCTTGCCGATGGCGCCCACCCTTACAACACGATCGCCGCCCATACGGCCAAGGCCCGCGCGATCCTGGGCCCGGGCAAGATCCTGGCGCCCGAGGTTTGGGTGCTGCTCGCCACCGACCCCTCCGCCGCGCGACGTGCGGCGCGCGAGGCGCTCGCCGCCTATCTGCAGCTCGAGAATTATGTCAATGCATGGCGTGGCCAGGGCTTTTCCGATGATGATTTGGCCGGCGGCGGGTCCGACCGGTTTGTCGATGCAATCGTCGCCTGGGGCGATGAAGATGCGTTGCGCCGGCGCATCCAAGAGCATTGGGATGCCGGCGCCGACCATGTCTGCATCCAGCCGATCAGTCTCGCTGGCGGCCGGGCGATCGATCAGCGCGTGCTCGAACTCCTGGCACCCGCAGCGCAATCTTGACCTTTCCAACCCTCCGCCGACATTGTGCGCGCAGACACGGACGGCGGCGATGGCAGACCCCGTCCGGGAGTAAGGAAGCTCCGATGTATTCGGAAACGACACGCGATATCAACGTCACGGTCAAACCGTTCTATCTCGAGGAGCAATCCTCGCCCGCGGACAGCCACTTTGTGTGGGCCTATCACGTTCGCATCGAAAATCGCGGCAACGAGACCGTACAACTGCGCCGCCGGCACTGGAAAATTACCGACGGCCATGGCCGCGTGCAGGAAGTCCGCGGCCCCGGTGTAGTCGGCGAGCAGCCGGTGCTCCGCCCCGGCGAAAGTTTCGAATACACGAGCGGGACGCCGCTGCCGACGCCGTCGGGGATCATGGTCGGCACTTACGAAATGGAAACCGGAAGCGGTGAATCCTTCCTGGTGCGCATCCCGGCGTTCTCGCTTGACAGCCCGCATCAACCGGTTCGCCTCAACTGACCCCGGGTGAGGCCATCGTCGCGCACCGCCTGTCCGTAAACAAACAGCCCTCCCGTAAACAATAAGAGACCAACCGATGCCTCCTGTTGTCGCCTCGCCCTTGCCTGCCGCCCAGCCGCGGCCTCGCGCCGTCGCCGTTCCCCGACCGAGCCGGGCCGAGGCGGAGGAGGCTGTCCGCACCTTGATCCGCTGGGCCGGGGACGATCCCGGTCGCGAAGGTCTGCTCGGCACACCCGACCGGGTCGTGCGCGCGTTTCGCGAGTATTTCACCGGCTACGAAGAGGATCCGGTTGCGCTTTTGCACCGCACCTTCGAAGAGACCGACGGCTATGACGAGATCGTCATGCTGAAGGACATCCGCTTCGAATCGCATTGCGAGCACCACCTGGCTCCGATCATCGGCAAGGTCCATATCGCCTATCTGCCGAAGAACCGCGTGGTCGGCATTTCGAAGCTTGCGCGGCTCGTCGATGTCTATGCCAAGCGGCTGCAGATTCAGGAAAAGATGACCGCGCAGATCGCCAACACGATCGACGAGGTGCTGCAACCGCGCGGGGTTGGCGTGGTCATCGAAGCCGCGCATCAATGCATGACCACGCGCGGCACCCACAAACCCGGCACGATTCTGGTGACGAGCCGCATGCTCGGCGTGTTCCGCACCGACCCGACCAGCCGCCGCGAGGTGCTGGCGATGGTCGGGATGCCGGGGGTGGCCAAGCTCGACAATGTCTGATCCCACCCCCCGACGCGGCCGGTGATGACCCTCGACGCGATCGCCATCCTCGAGCGGCTGGTGGCTTTCGACACAGTATCATCGCGCTCGAACCTGGCGCTGATCGAATGGGTCGCGGATTATCTTTCCCGTTGCGGCATCGAGCCCGAGCTCGTTTACCGGCCCGACCGCGCCAAGGCCAACCTTTTGGCCACAATCGGCCCGAGCGATCGTGGCGGCGTGATCCTCTCGGGCCATACCGATGTCGTACCGGTCGCCGACCAGGCGTGGGACAGCGACCCGTTCCGGCTCGAGCGGCGCGCTGACCGCCTGTATGGGCGCGGCACCGCCGACATGAAGGGGTTCATCGCGCTGGCCTTGGCGCTGGCCCCTCGGGCCGCGGCCATGCCGCTCGAGGTGCCGCTGCACCTGGCGTTCTCTTATGACGAAGAGGTCGGTTGCCTGGGGGTGCCGGCGCTGATCGACCGGCTTCCCCGCGGCGGGCGCCGCCCGCTTATGGCGATCATCGGCGAACCGAGCGAGATGCGCGTGGCCAATGCCCATAAGGGCATCCAGTTTCTGCGCACATCGGTTGTCGGCAAGGAGGGACATTCGAGCGCCCCGCAAGCCGGCGTCAATGCGATTGCGGCCGCGGCCGAGATTATCGCCGAGATCGGGAGGCTGGCGGCCGAGCGGCAGGCCGCGGCGCAGACCCCAAACCCTTTTGATCCGCCCTATACGAGTTTCAACATCGGACGCATCGCGGGCGGCACCGCGGTCAACATCATCGCCCGCGAATGCGTCTTCGAATGGGAATTCCGAACGCTTCCCGGCGACGACGCGCTGGCTCCGCGGCGCCGGATCGACCATTTCATCGAGCACGACCTGCTGCCGCGGATGCGCAGCGTCGATCCGGAGGCCCGCGTCACGACCGAGATTGCCGCCCAGGTGCCGCCGCTGGTTCCCGATCCGGCCTCGCCGGCCGAGGTCTTGGCGAGGAAACTCGCCGGCGGCGCCGAGACGACGACGATCGCCTTTGCGACCGAGGCGGGGCTGTTTCAGGCGGCTGGGATTCCGGCGGTGATTTGCGGCCCGGGGTCGATCGCGGTTGCGCACAAGCCGAACGAATTCATCACCGACGCCCAGCTCGCTGCCGGTGCGGCGTTTCTCGACCGGCTGGCCAATTGGGCCTGCGGCCGGGATTAGCTCGGCAAATTCGGCGGCGCGTCTGCCGGCTGCGGGCGGACCCGGGTGCCGGCTATGGCATTGGTCGAAGATCAATCTTCCCGACCAGCGCACCGCTCGCCAAATCGATCAACACGATCCGGTGGCCGCCATCGGGCAGCACCAGGTCGAGGATCAGGCGGTCGGAGGCGGTGGTCATGGTGGCGATCCGGGCGCCGCGCGGGATGTCGATCGCGGCTTGGGCAACGTGTCGGGCGGCAGCGGGTTCGACGGTGCGATGGGCGACTTTGGCGGCGATCGCCACGATCAGCGCCGCGAACCCGCCGACCAGCATAATCCCCAGCACCACCACCAATATCTTCAAGGCGCGCAGCGGCATGGTTTGAAGGCCTCGGAACAGATGACCGCATCCCGCACCATCAACAGCCGTCTCGTGCGGGTTGTCCGGGTGCAGACCGGCGACCAGGGAATGCGCGTCGACCGCGTCTTGGCAAATCGTTTTCCGGAATTCTCCCGCAGCCGGTTGAAGCGCTTGATCGAGGAGGGCCGGGTCAGCGAGCAAGGGGTTGCTTTGCGCGAGCCCGCACAGCGGGTGCGGCCGGGCCAATGCTTTGTCGTTCATCTCCCCGAGCCCGAAGATCCGGCGCCGGCCGCACAACCCTTGGCGCTCGCCATTCCTTACGAGGATGAACATTTAATCGTTGTCGACAAGCCCGCCGGCCTGGTCGTTCATCCCGCGCCCGGCAATCCGGACCGCACTTTGGTCAATGCGCTGCTCGCGCATTGCGGGGCGAGCCTCGCCGGCATCGGCGGGGTGCGGCGGCCGGGTATCGTCCATCGGCTCGACAAGGACACCAGCGGCTTGATGGTGATCGCCAAGACCGATACGGCGCACCAGGCCCTGGCGCGCGATTTTGCCGCGCGCCGGATCGATCGCGCCTATGCCGCCTTTGTCTGGGGGGTGCCGTCACCGGGCGTCGGCGAAATCGCCGGCAATATCGGGCGCAGCCCCGTCAACCGCAAAAAGATGGCGGTGGTCGGCGGCGATCGCGGACGCCCGGCCCTGACCCGCTACCGCGTCGAGCGCGCATTCAAGACGCACGCCGCGCTGCTCGAATGCCGCCTCGCGACCGGGCGCACCCACCAGATTCGCGTGCATCTCGCGCATCGCGGCCATGCGCTGATCGGCGATCCGGTCTATGGCAGCCGCGCCGGCCGCCTTGTTGCCCGCGCCGCCGAAAGCGGGGCGCGCATCGCCGCCTTTCCGCGCCAGGCGTTACACGCCCGGCGGCTTGGCTTTGCGCACCCGGCCAATGGCCGTTTGCTGAGCTTCGACAGCCCGTTACCGGCCGATCTTCACGCGCTGTTTATCGATTTAGAGTCATTTTAAACTGGACAAAGGCTTACTATATTACTAGGGTTATCGGGCGATGCACCTCGCTTCCGCCCGTCCACGCAGGACCCGGATACGAACGGGTCGCACCGACGTTCACCCACAGCAAAACATTTAATCGGAGCAACGAATCCAACAATGGCCACCCTCTCGGTCCCTTCCATCTCCTCCGAAGGAAACCTGACCCGGTATCTGCAAGAGATCCGCAAGTTTCCGATGCTCGAGCCGGAAGAGGAATACATGCTCGCCAAGCGCTGGAAGGAGCACGAGGACCCGCAGGCCGCGCACCGCTTGGTCACCAGCCACTTGCGGCTTGTCGCCAAGATCGCGATGGGTTATCGCGGCTATGGCCTGCCGTTGTCAGAGCTGATCTCGGAAGGCAATGTCGGGATGATGCAGGCGGTTAAGCGCTTTGATCCCGACCGTGGCTTCCGCCTGGCGACTTATGCGATGTGGTGGATCCGCGCCGCGATCCAGGAATACATCCTGCATTCCTGGTCGCTCGTCAAAATGGGCACCACCGCCGCGCAGAAAAAGCTGTTCTTCAACCTGCGCAAGCTGAAGGGCCAGTTGCAGGCAATGGAAGAGGGCGATCTGTCGCCTGAAAACCTGAAAAAGATCGCCACCGAATTGGACGTGCCGGAAGCCGATGTGGTCAGCATGAACCGCCGGCTGGCAAGCCCCGACCATTCGCTGAACGCGCCATTGCGCAGCGACAGCGAAGGCGAATGGCAGGATTGGCTGGTCGATGAGAGCGAAAGTCAGGAAACCAAGCTTGCCGACCGACAGGAACTCGGGCTGCGCCGCGACCTGCTGGAAAAGGCGATGACCCATCTGAACGACCGCGAACGGCATATTCTCGCCGAACGCCGGCTGCGCGACAACCCGACCACGCTCGAAGACCTATCACAGCAATACGGGATTTCGCGCGAACGGGTGCGGCAGATCGAGGTTCGCGCCTTCGAAAAGTTGCAAAAGGCGATCAAGGCCGCCGCCGTCGAGCGCCGCCTCGTGGCGCTCTGACGGCGGCTGTGCGGCCGGCAAGGCGGTCGCGGCGGTCCGGCTGACAAACACTGCGCCGCGGTTGCACGGGCCTTTCCCGCGGCGAATATCCGTCGCGAATGAGCGGGCAAAACGTGGGCATGCCGATCTGAGCCGACAATTCTCGCCCGCGCGCTGACAGCACGCCTGAACCGCACCACCGGCGGCTCGGCCGGGGCGACAATCCCCGCAACCGCACGCGGCGGTCAGCCAAGGGCCGCGTATAGCGCCCGCTCGAACCGGTCAAAGATGGCCAGCGCCTTGGCGTCGGCGAATGGCAAAAGCTGCATCAGAATGACGCCGGCAACGCCGGTGGCCGGATCGATCCAGAAATAGGTATTGCCGAGACCGGCCCAGGCAAGGCTGCCGGCAGCGCGTCCGCCGGGCACCGCCTCGGTCGAGATCATGAAGCCCAGGCTCCATTTCTTGACCATCCCGGGAAAGAACTCTGCGTCGTTCGATAAGGCCGGGGCGACGGTTTTGAGCGGTTGAACGCGCAAATCGCCGATCGCGTTCTCGGTCATCAGCCGCACGGTCTGCGGCTGCAATACCGGCGCGCCGCCGGCCGCGCGACCCTCGTTGAGAAACATCCTCGCAAAGGCGAGATAGTCGGCGGCTGTGCCGTATAGGCCGCCGCCGCCCATCTCGAATTCGGGGTCCTGCTCCATCTCGAACGCGATCGGCGCGAGCTCGCCATTCTCGCCGCGGGCATGCATCTGGGCGAGCCGGGCGCGGCGTTCTGAGGTCAACTTGAAGGCGGTGTCGTTCATGCCGAGCGGCATGAACAGATGCTCGCGCAAATAGTCGCCGAGCCGCCGACCGCTCACCCGTTCGACCGCCTTGCCGACCCAGTCGATATTGATGCCGTAATCCCACCGCTCGCCGGGGTCGAATGCCAGGGGCAGCGACAGCGCCGCATTGCGGCAGGTGATGATGTCGGGGGTGCCGGTTTTTTCGATATAGCGGCCAAGCTCGGCATTCCAGATCGCATAGACGAAGCCGGCCGTATGGGTAATCAGATGGCGCAGGGTGATCGGCCGTCGCGCCGGCCGCAGGCGCGGTTGGCCGGCGCTGTCGAAGCCCTCCAAAACTTGCGGGTCGGCCAGTTCCGGGAGCACCGGGGCAATGGGCCGATCGAGCGCGAGCTGGCCTTGTTCGACAAGCTGCATCGCCGCAGCCGAGGTGATCGCCTTGGTCATCGAGGCGATCCAGAACACCGTATCCTCGCTCATCGCGCCGCCGTCGGGCAGCGCCCGGCGGCCGAATGCGTCCTGGTATAGCGGGCGCTCGCGGGTTCCGGCGACGGCGACAACCCCCGGCACCTCGCCGCGCTCGACGGCCTCCCGCAAAACCCGGTCGATTTGCTCTGTCTGGGCCATCCTGTCCTCCCTGCGATAAATGGCGCCGGTTCAGCCGCGCCGGTTGTGATCAGCCAGGACCTGGGCAATGACCGCCGAGATCCGCCGGCCGGTTGGAATGTGCAGAAACTCATTGGGGCCGTGCGCGTTCGAGTGCGGCCCGAGGACGCCGGTCACGACAAACTGGGCCTCGGGAAATTTCTCGCCGAGCATCGTCATGAACGGGATGCTGCCGCCTTCACCCATATAGGCTGGAGGCGCCCCGAACACGGCCTGCGACGCCCGCGCCAGTGATGCTTCGAGCCACGGCGCCAGCGCCGGCGCATTCCACCCGCTGGCCCCCGAGCCGAGATCAAAACGCACCTGTGCGCCATCGGGCGGATCGCGCTCGAACATCTCGCACAGCAGCCGGCCGGCGGCCACGGCATCGACGGTCGGGGGCAGCCGCAAGCTCAATTTCGCCTCGGTGAAGGGCAGCAACACATTGCCGGCATCGATCGGCGAGGGCAGGCCGGCGATGCCGGTCACCGCCAATTGCGGCCGCCAGCTGCGGTTCAGCACCAGTTCGGCAGGCTCGCTCGCCATCGGCCTGACCCCGGGCGCAAACGGATATTCGCTGAACACCGCATCGCCAAGCGCCGCCGCCGCTCGCCGCGCCTGTTCGATCCGCGCGGCCGGGATCTGGGCGTGGAGTTCGGGTGGGCGAATGGCGCCCGTCGTCTCGTCTTCAAGCCGCGAAATAAGCTGACGCAGAATGCGAAAGCTCGACGGCACCACCCCCGAGGCGTAGCCCGAATGCACCCCCTCGGTCAGCACACTGACTTTGAGCGTGCCCGATACCAGGCCGCGCAGCGAGGTGGTCAGCCACAGCTGATCGTAATTGCCGCAGCCCGAATCGAGGCACACCACCAGCGACGGCGAGCCCAGCCGGGCCGCCAGATGGTCCACATAATACGGCAGATCGTAGCTGCCGGATTCCTCGCACGCCTCGATGATGATGACGCAGCGGGCGTGCGGCGCCCCCTGTTCGCGCAACGCCAATAACGCGCTCAAAGCGCCGAACATCGCATAGCCGTCATCGGCACCGCCGCGGCCATAAAGCTTGTCGCGATCAAGGCGCGGCGTCCACGGGCCAAACCCGTCGGCCCAGCCGACCATCTCGGGCTGTTTGTCGAGATGCCCATAGAGCAGCGCGGTGTCCCGCCCGTCACCCGGTACCTCGATCAGGATCAGCGGCGTGCGGCCCGGCAGCCGGACGATTTCGAGGGTCGCTCCCGGCAAGGCCGGCAGTTTTCGCCGCGCCCATCCTTCAAACAGCGACACCGCCGCATCCATGTATCCGTGCGCGGCCCAGTCCGGGTCAAAGGCCGGCGATTTGTTCGGGATCTTGATGTATTCGACAAGCGCGGGGACGATCTCGTCGCCCCATTGCTGGTCGATGTGCTGCTGCGCCCTGGCGATGTCGAGCATGGCAATGGCTCCCCGCGTGCATCCGCCTGTCCGCAAGCTGCGGCTTGTTCGGAAAATGCGGCCTTCTTTATATGATGCGGGCGGCTCGGGCTCAAAGCCGGCGAATGATCGGCGGTCAGCCCTGGGTTGGCAAAAATGCCGGCGGCGAAGGTGGCCGCGCGCGGCGTTGACGGCTCCATCGACGCGACGATAGGCTCTGGGCAAATAGCGCGCCGGCGCTGCGATGAAGGAGTGACGGGATGGCAAAGATCGTGCTCGGGATTGCAACCTCACATACGCCGATGCTCAACACCCCGGCCAAGGACTGGCCGAGCTTTATCGATCGTGACGGGGTGCGCGAGTTTCTCGACAAGGAGGGCAACCCCGCCACTTACGAAGAGCTGCTGACCCGCGCCGATCCGCGGGCGGCGCCGGAATTGACCCCCGAACGTTTCGCCGCCCGCCATGACGAGGCGCAAGCTTCGGTCGACGAGTTGCGGCGTGCGGTCCGTCGCGCCGAACTCGATGCGCTGATCATTCTCGGTGACGATCAGAAGGTATTGTTTCACGAGGACCATCTGCCGTCATTTCTGGTCTATTACGGCGAGACGATCCGCAACGTTCCGTTGTCGCCGCATTTCAGGGGCCCCGAATGGTCGCGTCTGGCCACTGCGCGCTACTACGAGGAAAAGGAGCCGCGCGACTATCCGGTTGCTTCCCCGTTGGCGTTGCACCTAATCGATCAGTTGATCGACCGCGAGTTCGATGTTTCCTCGTCGAACGGGCTCGCGCCGGGAGAGGGTGAAGGCCATGCCCATGCCTTTGTCCGCAAGCGGCTGATGGACAATCAATCCTTGCCGGTGGTGCCGGTCTTCATCAACACCTATTACCCGCCCAACCAGCCGACCCCGCGGCGCTGCTACAATTTCGGGCGGGCGATCCGCGAAGCCGTCGAGAGCTATCCCCAAGATCTACGGGTCGGCATTGTCGGCTCGGGCGGGCTGTCGCATTTTGTCGTCGACGAAGAGCTCGACCGCGGCATCATCGACGCGTTGCGGCGCAAAGACGCCGACGCGTTGCAATCGCTGCCGCGCAAAAAGCTCAATTCCGGCAGCTCCGAGATCCGGATGTGGATCGCCGTCGGCGGAGCGGTCGAGCATCTCGACATGAGCTGGGCGAATTATGTCCCGGGTTACCGCACCCCGGCCGGGTCCGGCACCGGGCTCGGCTTCGCCGTCTTTTCGTGAGGATCTTGCAGATGGCTAGGCAGAAGGATAGCGAGGATCTGGTCCGCGTCGGTCCCGGCACCGTAATGGGCGAGATGATGCGGCAATACTGGTTGCCGGCGGCGATGTCTTCGGAACTCGAAGCCGATGGTCCGCCGCTGCGGCTGATGCTGCTCGGCGAAAGGCTGATCGCGTTTCGCGACAGTTCGGGGCGGGTCGGGGTCATGGACCACCGCTGTCCGCACCGTTGCGCCTCGCTGTTTTTGGGCCGCAACGAAGAAGACGGCATTCGCTGCGTCTATCACGGCTGGAAATTCGATGTCGCCGGC
>JAJPIH010000179.1 GCA_021324875.1 Alphaproteobacteria bacterium | reverse complement strand
GCTTTACGGCGTCGGCTGGGCGATTGTGCTGTTCTACGCGGTGTGTTGCGCGCTGCGCCTGGCGCGCTTCAACATCGAGGTGGGCAGCGCGCGCGCCGCGCACACCGCCCCGTTCTTTACCGGTGTGCCGGCGCCGGCCGGGGCCGGGCTGGTCATGGTGCCGATGTTTTTGAGCTTCGAATGGGGCGATTGGCTGTTCCGCTCGCCCTACCTCAACGCGGTCACGGTGACCGGCACCGCCTTGCTGATGATCAGCAAGGTCCCGACCGTGTCGCTCAAGCGCATCCGCGTGCCGCACGATTGGGTGATTCCCACCCTGCTCGGGATCGGCATATTGGCGGCGTTTGTGACGACCATGCCGTGGCTGACCCTGACCGCAATCGGGGTCGTCTATGTCGGGTCGATCCCGTTTACCGTGCGCTCCTACTACCGGCTGCGACGCAGCGCCGAGGCGGCACCCTCGCCGCCCGAAGCTGCCGCGCCACCGGCGCCCGGCGCCGGCCCCGACCACGATGTCCCACCCGCCGAACATCGGCGTTCCTGAGCCCAAACCGGCCGCGCCCAGCTTCCGCCGGCGATTGCCAGGGCGGGCTGCCGGCGGCTAAGCTCGGACGCAACCGGTTGGCGGCCACCCGGCCGTCGCTTGACAAAGGAGGACAGCATGGCGGTCAAAGCCGGAGTGATCCGCGCCGGCGAGCGCACGACGCGGCGCGGCTCCCCCGACACCTTCACCGGGGTCGTGTTTCAGGACCCGGTGATCACCCCCGAAGCGCCCTCGCGGCTCGGCGGTTCGGTCGTCACCTTCACCCCGGGCGCGCGCACGGCTTGGCATTCGCATCCGGTCGGGCAGACGCTCTACTGCCTCAGCGGGGTCGGCCGCATCTGCTTCAAGGGTGAGAAGCCGCGGGTGCTGAACCCAGGCGACACGGTCAATATCCCGCCCGATACCCTGCATTGGCACGGCGCCGCGCCCGACCGTCTGTTCGCGCATTTGGCGCTGTCCGAACAGGGCGAACAGGGCCAGGGCACCGCGTGGGGACCGCACGTCACCGACGCCGAGTATAACGAGACCGCCAGCATCTGAGCGGCGGCCGGCCGGCGGCACGCCGCGCCGCCAGACATCCGGGCGGCGGGAAGCGGCGAACCGGCTTCCTGCCGCCGATCGGTCCTGCCAACTCCCGGTTTTTCGGCCACCGCGCCCTGTCCCGCCGGCGACAGCCTGAGCGCCAGCCGCCGCCGCGACGCTGCGCTGACCGCAGCCTGACGAGGGCTGCGGATAGTTCTTGCCGGGTTGGCTGGCGCGCGGCTAGGAATGGCGCGGCACTACCTGTGGCTGCCTGAGTGAGGCGTTGTGGCGCGCATTGCGCGAACCCACCCCGCCGGATTTGCCGGGCAGGTCGTGCGCTCCACCCCAACCGGTCGACGGCGGCAGGAGAGGGCAGAATATGAAGACAGCAATCTCGGCGTTTGGCGCGGTGCTGATCGCCGGGGCGACGGCCGCGGCGGCGGCGGTTTCGCCAGCGCAATTTCCGCCCAAGACGGTGCGCGACCTGATCGATATCTGCGCGCCGGCTAAGGACGATCCGATGATGACCGCGGCCATCAATTATTGCCACGGCTTTGCCCAGGGGGCGGTGCTCGTCGAAGAGGCCAACGAGGCCCATCATGGTGCTCGCCAGCTGTCCTGCCTGCCCGAGCCGCGGCCGGCGACGGGCTCGGAGATCGGCAAGTTCATCGCCTGGGCCAATGCCCGCCCGGCGCGGCTCGACGATCCGGCGATCGACGGGATGTTCATCTATTTGGCGGAGACCTATCCCTGTGCGCATCCGGCCGTCGCCGGCCAACGGAGGGCGCGATGAAGCGGGCGATCCTGGCCGGAATGGTGGCGGCTCTGCCGCTCGTCGGCTGCGCCGATATGACCACCACCCAGCAGCGCGCCCTCTCGGGCACGATGATCGGGGCGGGGGGCGGCGCGATTATTGGCGCGATCGCCGGCAATGCCGGGTTGGGCGCCGGCATTGGTGCGGCGGCCGGGCTTGCCGGCGGCCTGATCTACAACAAGGTCCGGCAAGACCAGGCGGCGTCCTACAGCGAGGGCTACCAGGCCGGCGCCACGCGCCAGCCCTACCGGCCGCCGCAATAGACCGCGGCACCGGCCCCGCCGATGTCCGATCGATCAGAGCCGCGGCGCAAACCCTTTATCTGAGCACGGGGCGGAAGAGGCAGGAGTCGAACCTACCGGGGACGCCTTCGCGCCCCCCAACGGTTTTGAAGACCGCGCGGGTCACCGGACCCGATACTCTTCCAACACCGTGGGCGGTTGCGCCAATCGGCGCAGTGCTCGGCGACGGTCGCCGAACCGCTGTGTGACCCCGATCTTATCGAGATATTCCAGGATCTGGATCGTCAGATTGCGCCCGACCCCGACTTCTTGGTTGAACATCGCGGCGGTGAACCCGTCTTCGCCGGCGCGCGCGGTCAGGGCGTGCGCGATCTCGCCCAGCCGCGCCAGCGCTTCGGGCAGAAAAAAGCGGTTGTCGGCAACTCTGCCGACATAGCCGAGGCGCTCGGCGCGGTGCAAAAGCCGCTCGACCGCTGCCGGCTCGAGCGCCAGCTCACCGGCAAGCTCGCGCACCCGCGGCGGCCGCAATTCGCCGGCGGCAAGCAGCGGCCGCAGCCGCCGCCACCGCCGCTCGTCGGCGGCGGACAACCGCGGCCGGTGCTCGGCAAGACGCCACATGCCGGCCTCGACCACCGCCCGCCCGCTCGCCGCGAGCCAATCAAGCGCCGCATCGAGCGCCGCCTCGGGGGCCTCGTGGCGCAGCTCGCCCAGCAGTGCCGCCCGGGTCGGCCCGAGCATCTCGGGTTGGGCGCGATGCCAATCGGCGAGCGCGTTGACGGCGGCCTCGGCGAGGGCGGCGAGGCGCTCGCGGGTGATGGCGAGCGGCGCCTGTTGCGCTCCGACCCGCACAAAGCCGTCGGCGCAAGTGTTTGACAGGGCCGCGGGCCAATCGGGATCGAGATTGCGGAGCAGCACGAACCGGGCGAGATCGACAATCCCCGTGACGGCCAATGTCTGGCGCACCGCCTCTACCGGATCGGGTGCGGCCATCGCCGCCAACAATGCCCGGCGCTGCGGTGCGCGGCGGCCGCGGCGCGGAGCCAGCGGGTCGACGACCCGTCCCCCGGCCAGGGTTGTCCGCGACCCGTGGTCGCGCAGAATGGCGCGGTCGCCATGCAACGCGGCAATTGGCTGATCGAGATCAACCTGCACAAAACCGCGATCGCCCGGACCGATCGTGCCACCGCTCAGCACCGCGGCGCGGCCGACGACATCGGCGGTGCCGAGATGCAGATGCACCAAAACGCCGTCGCGCAGCCCGGCTCCGGCATGGCGCGCGCCGCGCAGCTCGAGGTCGAGCCGGCTGACCGGCAAATGGCGCTCGGGTGCGACCAGCCAGTCGCCGCGGGGTGGCTCGCCGCCGGCCGGAAAGGTGCCGGCGATGTTGACGGCGCAGCGCTCGCCGGCGGCGACGGCGCCGGTCGCCCGATTGTGGGCGTGCAGCCCGCGCACCCGTACCGCCACCCCGCGCGGGCTCAACGTCAGCCGGTCGCCGAGCGTGACCCGGCCGGCGGCGACGGTGCCGGTCACGACCAGGCCGATGCCGGGCAGGCTAAAGGCGCGGTCGATCGCCATGCGGAAGAGACCCGCAGGCTGTGCCGCAAGGCCGGTGGTAACAGGGCGCTGCGCGCTCTGCTGCAGATGGCGGACGAGTTCGGGGATGCCGGCACCGGTCAGGCTCGACACCGCAAAAACCGGGCTGCAGCGATGACCGGCGGTGGCGAGCATCGCGGCGACCTCGGCCGCGACCGCGGCGCTGCGCTCGGGGCCGGCGCGGTCGATCTTGGTGACCACACCGGTGATCTCGGCAACCTCGATCAGTTCGAGAATGTCGAGATGTTCGACGGTCTGCGGTCGCGGC
>JAJPIH010000384.1 GCA_021324875.1 Alphaproteobacteria bacterium | reverse complement strand
CTTCAGGCGCGTTTGCACTCCCGCGTCCACCGCAACATGGCGCCCGACTTTCTTATCGAGGGGGTCCTGGGACTCGCCCGCCCGGCCAAGGGCGGGCGCCTCAAGGTTTGCTCGAGCCCGAGAAAACGCCGCTTGAGCGAGCGCGACGCAGCCTCTGTTCGCGGGTGGAACCGAAAATTCATGATTGCTCTCTAACAATCGGCGCGGGCTGCGCCCTCGTCGCCAATCATCGGCAGGATAGCGACATGAAGCGAAAAGCAGCGACCCTGGTCCTGGCCATACCGTTCGCGGTCCTTGTCTGGCGAGCCGAGCCTCAGCGCAAAGTGTCAGCATTTTCGGCAACACCGCCCCGGGGCCCCTAAGCAGTTATACCGATACGCCGATCAGCGTCGGTCTGAAATTCTGGAGCAGCCAGGCCGGGACGATATCGGCGATCCGCTTCTACCGGGCCACCACGAACGCGGGAGGGTATATCGCAAGACTTTACTCAGCCAGCGGGACGCTTCTCGGGTCGGTGTCTTTACCGCATGAGACCGGCCCGGTCCCGGGCTGGCAGGTGGCCCGTTTTTCGACGCCGATCTCGATTGCGGCGAACACAACCTACGTCGCCACCTATTACGTGCCGTCGCACAGCAGCTATCAGCTGGTTCCCTACGCATTGACCAACGGCGTTACAGCTGGCCCGCTGACCGCGCCGGCCAGCGCGAGCGTCGGAGGCAATGGCGTGTATGGGTACGTAAACGGGTTTCCGACGACCGGATCGGCCCGCAACAGCAACTTCCTTGTCGATGTACTCTTTACCCCGGCAGCGCCGGCTCCCTATCTGAGCTTGAGTTTCAATCCCCCCAACCCAACCGTCGCCAGCAACGCGCCGGCGGGCACGGTGGTTGCGGTGATCACCGCGACCTGGAGCAACGGCAGTCCGTTCACCGGGACATTGTCGTTTGGCGCGCCCTATTCCAATGACGGCGCGGCCTTCGCGATTTCGGCCAACCAGTTGATCGTCAATCCGTCGGGGTCGGGGCTGGCGCAAGACGGCGGTACGACCCAGAATGTCACGATCGTCGCCACCCAATGAGCACAGCGGCCAGGCAACGCATCATCATCGCCTTGCTGGCGCTGGCGGGGCTCGCCTTTGCGGCTCCGCCGACCGCCGACAGCGCCTCGGTCTCGGCCAATCTTGCCATTGGCGTCACCCAGTCGCAGACCATCACCGGGATCACCCTCTCGAACAACAGCTTCACCGGCGGCGCCGCATCAGGCACGGTCATCGGCACGATCGCGGTGACGATGGCGCCGGCGAGCCCGGCCTTTTCCGGCGCGCTGTCATTGAGCGGGACCAACGCCGCCAGTTTTCAGATTGTCGGGACCAACCTCGAAACCAACGGGGTCGTGCCAGCCGGCAGCTACTCGCTGATGATCGTCGCCAACCAGCCGGGCGCCACCGGATCGCCCTTCACCCAGGCCGAAACCATTACCGCCACCGCCGCCAGCGCCTCCACCTGCCCGACCAACGACGCCTCCAGCGGCGCCTCGCCCGGCAGCCCACAATATCCGAACCTGCTTAACGCTTACACCGTCACCATCCACAACCTCGGTTGCAAGGTCGCCGGGGACGACTATCACGTCGGGCTTGCGGACGCCCAAAGTCTCCAAGATCCCGCGGCTGGCGGTCTCCCGGCGGGCTGCACATACAACGCCAGTTCGCATGTCGTCGCCTGCAGCGGCGGAAACATCACCATTCGTGGTTGGGATTTCTCTCTGCAAGCCATAAGCTGGCGCCAGACGAGCTCCGGACTTTCCAGGACCTTGGTCGCAACCGTCGCAATTTCACGATCGAGCAGTGCCGCGGCCTTCCACATCGGTCGAACACTCCTGCCTGCGACCGTTAACGTAATTGCGTCCGATTTTTCTTAAGCGGGTTGGATGAGCGTGGCGCAATCGCGCTGTCGCGAGAGGATGACCTGACCCTCTGCGACCGCTTAACCCTTTCTTCAGTGAAACGCTTGCCATCACGTTCGTTTCAATGCTATTTATACCGACTGAACGTCGGTAAGACGTACGCGGATCAAATTCAATTTGTGAGCTAGTTGTTTCCGCAGCCTCGCTTGCTTCTGGCAGGAAGTCGTCGCGATATTAATCCCGATTAATCTTATTATCCGGTCAGTAATGTCATAGCAACCCGCCTGATCGCGATGTTGAACGGGCTCGACGCGCGCGGGCGGGTCGCGATGATGATGTGGGATTTCTACAAGCGGTTACTTGCTCACCGCCTGATTACCGCGCCAATTTTCCATTTGCCTTTGACCCAGACCCAGATCGGGAGCTATCTCGGACTGACCGTCGTCCATGTCAACCGCGTCTTGCGTGCACTGCGCGAGGACCTTGTCGTCAGTGTTGATAAGCACTGTGTGACGATCTTGGATCTTGACGCGCTGGGCCGGGTGGCCCAGTCCTCGGCACCCGAGAGCGCGCCGCGCCAGGACCCCGCCGTCATTCCAGAAGCGGGCTCGCCGTCGGCGGTACTGGCGGCATAGGCCGATGCCGGCCCGCGAAAATTGCTTCCCCGCCGCCTGGCGCAACCGGATCGGCCGCGACCGGCGGACCGGTTGCCAAGCGACAGAGCGGGGCCGATAGGCGAAGACGGCTTGCGTTCAACCTGCACCGCCGCCGCGGCGGCGAGCGCGCAGATAAAACGGCACACGGCCGGCAGCAACCGCCTTCTCTTCATAGCGGGTCGGCAGCCAGCCCGCCGGCGGCTGGCGCCAATCGGCCGGGCGCCGCGCCAGCCACACGAATTCCGGATGGTTTGTGACCCGCTCAACCATCCAGGCAAAATAGCCGCCATCGTCGGTGGCGAGCCATAATTCGGCCCCCTCGGCCATGATCCGGGCCAGCGCATCGAGGGTCCCGGTCGATAGGATGCGCCGCTTGTGGTGGCGCTGCTTTGGCCACGGATCGGGAAACAGGATGAAGACGCGCTCGACCGAGGCCGCGGTCAGGGCTTCGACAAGCCGCCGCCCATCATCGGTAAACAACCGGATATTGCTGAGCCGCCGGCGTGCGATCTGGCCCAGCAGCCGGGCGACGCCGTTCTCAAAAACCTCACAGCCGATCAAGCCGAGATCGCGATGCGCTTCGGCCTGCGCCGCCAGGTGCTCACCGCCGCCAAAGCCGATCTCAAGCCATACCGCCCGCGGCGCTGTGTCAAAGAGCGAGGCCGGATCGAGTTTTCCCCTCTCCGGCAGCCGCACTTCCAGCCGCGGCAACAACTCGGTGATCAGCACACGCTGGCCCGGCCGCAGCGGCCGGCCGCGTTTGCGCCCGTAAAGCCGGGTCGCCGGGGCTAAGCCGCCGGCGCGATCAGAAGGCCCGTCGCAACTCGTCGACGAGATCGAGCTTCTCCCACGAAAAGCCGCCGTCGGGCTCGGGGGTGCGGCCAAAATGACCATAGGCCGAGGTTCGCGTGTAGATCGGCCGGTTGAGGCCGAGATGGGTGCGAATACCCCGCGGCGACAGGTCCATCAGCTCCTGCAGCACCTCGGCGAGCTTGTCCTCATCGACGGCGCCGCCAGCATCGACATAGAACGACAGCGGCCGCGACACGCCGATCGCGTAGGAGAGCTGGATCGTGCAGCGCGGCGCCAGCCCCGCGGCGTCGACATTTTTGGCAAGATAACGCGCGGCGTAGGCGGCCGAGCGATCGACTTTGGTCGGGTCTTTGCCGGAAAAGGCGCCGCCGCCATGCGGCGCCGCCCCGCCATAAGTATCGACGATGATCTTGCGGCCGGTTAGCCCGGCATCGCCGTCGGGGCCGCCGATCACAAACAAACCCGTCGGGTTGACGAGAAAATTCGCCTCGTCGCACATCCACCCCTCGGGCAATGTCGCGACCACGTAGGGCCGCACGATCTCGCGCACCTCGTCCTGGTCGATGCGCGCGGAGTGCTGCACCGACACCACAACCTTGGTCGCCCGCACCGGCCGGCCGTCTTCGTATTGCAACGTCACTTGGCTTTTCGCGTCGGGGCCGAGCAGCGGCGTCTGGCCGGCATGCCGGGCCTCCGACAGCCTGCGCAAAATCGCATGAGCGTAATAAATCGGCGCCGGCATCAGCGCCGGCGTCTCGGCAGGCGAAGCCGAACATCATCCCTTGATCGCCGGCCCCCTCATCCTTGTTGCCGGAGGCGTCGACACCCTGGGCGATATTGGCCGATTGACCGTGGATGTGGCACTTGACGGTCGCGTGCTGCCAATGAAAGTTTTCCTGCTCATAGCCGATGTCGCGGATCGCCCGGCGCGCCACATCGATCAACTGTTCGCTGCTGATCGAAGCGGGGCCGCGGACTTCGCCTGCGAGCACGACCCGGTTCGTGGTGACCAGCGTTTCCACCCCGCACCGCGCCTCAGGGTCGGCGGCGAGGTAGGTATCGACGACCGCGTCCGAGATGCGGTCGCAAATCTTGTCCGGATGGCCCTCCGACACGGATTCACTGGTAAAGACGAAATTCTTCTTTGGCAAGGGCTTAGCCCTCCTCAAGCAGTGCCGCGGCGGAGCGCTGACACAGGTTTGATGCAGCGTTGGCCGGCGAGCGTCAAGCCCCGATTCTTGCCGCCGGGTTGCAAGACCGATGGCTCCGCGGGCATCGGACACTATTTCTCGGGCGCGCGCGGACCGCTTGCCGCGAGCGCCTTGGCGAGCTCGAACAATCGGCGCCGCACCGCCTGGTCCTCGATCCGGTAATAGGCGCTGACCAATTCGATGGTCTCGCGTTTGCGCAGCGGATCGGCGTCGAAGGCTTCGCCCGGCGGTTCGGCAAAGCCGCCGGGAATAGCCGGGGCCCGCACCGGATCCATATCGTCAAAGAAAAACGACACCGGCACATCCAGAACCCGGCTCAAATCGTGCAGCCGGCTGGCCCCGATGCGATTGGCGCCACGCTCGTATTTCTGGACCTGCTGAAAGGTGAGGCCGATCGCCTCGCCCAGCTTTTCCTGGCTGAGCCCGAGCATGTTGCGTCGCAGCCGCACGCGCGAGCCGACATGGACATCGATCGGGTTGGGCTTGTCGCCCTTTTGGCGGCCGGGACGGCGAGGCGGTTGCTGCATTACCAAGAAGGCGACGACTCCTAAGGGCTTTGTTAGAGATTTAGAATCCGCGCTTGGCCCGGGTCAAGCCGAAGCTTCAACTTCCGATAATTCGATACAACCGCAGGCGGTAGCGCCTCACCAGCGCCAAGCCACCGGCACCGCGCCGACGAGCAACAGCAACAGCAGCGTCGCGTCGCCGAATTCGGCATAAGGCGTGGGCGCCACCGGCGCCGGAAGAGGGCTGTCGACATAGCCGATCGCATCGAGATCGGTGCGCGCGACGACCCGGCCGAGCGGATCGATAACGCCACTGATCCCGTTATTGGCGACGCGGATCAGCGGCAGACCTTCCTCGACCGCGCGGGTGCGCGCGATCGCAAAATGCTGATAGGGACTGGAGGTGCGCCCGTACCAGGCGTCGTTGGTGACGTTGAGAATCCACGCCGGCCGGTGGCGTTCGTCGACCACGGCGCCGGGGAAGATCGCCTCGTAGCAAATCGTCGGCGCAAAGGGCGGCAACCCTGGCAAGCTGATCGTGCGCGGTCCGGGACCGGCGCTCAGATCGACCGTCCCGGCGGTGATCTTGTCCACCGGCAGCAGTCCACGGAACGGAACATATTCGCCAAACGGCACCAGATGCGCCTTGTCATAACGGGCGACGATCTGGCCGTGGCTGTTGACCGCCTCGATGCTGTTCCAGAACGCGGCCATCGGATCGGGCGGCGGGTTGGCGCGCAAGGCTCCGGTGATGACATAGCCGCCGCTGGGGGCCGTCGCGGCCACGGCCATGCGCGCCGCCTGGTCGCGGCCGAGGAAATACGGGCTTGCCGCCTCCGGCCACAGGATGGCGTTGAGGCGCCGATGCGCCGGCGGTGCGCTGAGTTCGATCAGACGATGGAAATTGCTGTCCGCGGCACCCGGCACCCATTTCAGGCTTTGCGGTATCGACGGCTGTACGAGCCGAAGCCTTGTCTCGGTGAGCCGGGTCGGGGTCGTCGCGAGGCGGATGGCGCCGAGCATAGCCGGCCCCAAGATGACAAGCGCGGCGGCGAGCGCCGGCGCCCAGCGGCGCAAGGCGCGCATCGGACCCTGTCGCGGCGTCCCGAGCAACGCCGGCAGCGCGGCGGCAAGCACAGTCAGAAAGCTCAGACCATAGATGCCGACCACCGCCGTGCTCTGCAGCATCGCCAACCCGCCCGGAAACCCTCCCGCCCAGGCATAACCGATCAGGTTCCAAGGCAGTCCGGTCAGCGCATGGCCGCGCACCCACTCGGCAACCGTCCACAGCACCGCGAACAGAAACACCCGGGCCGGGGGCGCCAGCCCGAACCGGCCGACCAACAGCCGCACGCCAAGCACAACCAGGCCGACATAGATCGCAAACAAGGCCGGCAACCCGGCCGCCGCCAGCGGCACCAGCCACCAGAAGCGGGAAATGTCGACAAACAGCGCGGCCGCAATCCAATAAAGCCCGGCGACAAAAAAACCGAAACCGAACATCCAGCCGACGCGAAACGACGCGCCGGCCGTGGCGCTCCCCTCGTCGAGCCACAGCAACCCCGAAAACGCCACGACCAATAGCGGCGCCATATCGACCGGCGGCATCGCCGCGGCGGCGACGACGCCGAGGACAAAGGCGAGACCGTAACGCGACCACCCGGTGAGCGCCGCAACGTCCTGCGCCAGCCGAACAAACGGGGTATCAACCCGCGACCCGGGCGCGATGCGGGAGACGACGCTAGGAGGCACCGCGCGCATCCGTCGTCGGCTTCGCCTCCGGCAAAGCACGTATCCGCAGCCGCTTGACGTGGCGCGGATCAGCCTCGAGGACTTCGAACTCGATGCCCGATGGATGGGCGATGACCTCGCCGCGCTTGGGCACGCGACCGGCCACGGTCGACACCAATCCCCCCAAGGTGTCGATCTCCTCTTGAGCGTCCTCCGGACGCAGTCGGATCCCCTCGCGTTTTTCGAGGGTCTCGATCGGGGTCCGCGCATCGGCGATCAGCGTGACATCGGCACGCTCAATCAATTGGGGCAAGCCGGCCTCGTCGTGTTCATCCTCGATTTCGCCGACAATTTCTTCGATCAGATCTTCGATCGTGACCAGACCGTCGATCCCGCCAAACTCGTCGACAACCATCGCGATATGCGTGCGCGCCTGGCGCATCTGTACCAGCAGTTCGAGGATCGGCAATGACGGGGCCACAAACAGCAGCTTGCGCAGCAGCGGTGCGAGCCTCGTCTCGCGCCGTTCGGCCACCGGGGGAAGAATGTCCTTCACATGGACAAAGCCGATCACATCGTCGAGCGTTTCCCGATAGACCGGCACGCGCGAATGCCCCTGCTCGATCATGTATCGCACGACTTCGGGAAAAGGCGTTTCGATGTCGAGCGCGACGATATCGACGCGCGGCACCATCACGTCGGCGGCGGTTCGATCGTGGCCTTTCAGAATGTTGCCGATCAGGACCCGTTCTTGGGTGCCGAGCGAATCGGCGCCGGCGCTGCGCGGTTCCTCGATCATCTCGTCGATCGTTTCGCGCAGGCTTTCGCCGTTGCGGTGACGGCGAAAAAGCCGCATCAGGCCGCGCAGCGGCGAAGCTGCCCGGTCCCGTTCGGGCTGGCCGCTGCCTTCAGGCGGCTCGGAGGGGGTCATCGAGAATTCGGCCAGGCTGTTACTGCTCACATAGTGGCGCGATACGGATCTGCCACCCCCATCGCCGCCAATATTGAGGTCTCGAGCCGTTCCATTGCGAGCGCCTCGCCGGGTTCGACGTGATCATAGCCGAGCAGGTGCAGCACCCCGTGCACAACCAGGTGGCGCAGATGGTCGGCAACCGCCTTGCGCTGTTCGGCCGCTTCGCGGGCCACGGTCTCGTAAGCGAGCACGACATCGCCCAACAGCAACGGCGTCTCCGCGGAGCGCTGCGCGCGCGGGTCGCCGCCGGCAAAGGCGAGCACGTTGGTCGGTCGGTCAATGCCCCGCCAGTCGCGATTGAGGCGGCGTTGCTCGGCGTCGTCCGCCAATACAATCGAGAGCTCAACTTCGCGCACGGGCCCAAGGGCGGCCGCTATCCAGCCCGTGGCAAGCCCCCGCCGCGCCGCTTCCCGAGCGACATCGACCGCGTCCGGCAGCTGATGCTCCCAATCGCGGCACAGAACCGAAACCTCAATCGCCGGCTCAAGGTGGATCATTGCCCGATCCGACCGGTTTTTGCTCGCGCGCCGCGTAAGCGCGCACAATGCGCGCGACAAGGTCATGGCGCACAACATCGCGATCGGTCAAATGGACCACCGCGATCCCTTCGACGCCGGCCAACGTCTCCAGCGCCTCCGCCAACCCCGAGCGCGTGCCCGACCGCAGGTCGACCTGGCTGGGATCGCCGGTGACGACCATCCGCGACCCTTCGCCGAGGCGGGTCAGAAACATCTTGATCTGCATCGCGGTCGTGTTTTGCGCCTCGTCGAGGATGACAAAGGCGCGCGATAGCGTCCGACCGCGCATGAAGGCGATCGGGGCGACCTCGATTTCGCCGGTGCCGAGGCGGCGGGCGAGCTGGTCCGCCGGCAGCATGTCGTTGAGCGCGTCGAACAACGGGCGCAGATAGGGATCGACCTTGTCGCGCAGATCGCCCGGCAGGAAGCCGAGCCGCTCACCGGCCTCGACGGCGGGCCGCGACAAAATGATCCGCTCAACCCGTCCGGTCATCAACAGGTCAACCGCGGCCGCCACGGCGAGATAGGTTTTACCGGTGCCGGCCGGGCCGAGGCCAAACACCAGCTCGTGCTCGCGCAGCACCCTGATATAGGCCGCTTGGCCGGGGCTGCGAGGGTTCACCCGCCGCTTGCGCGTGCGGAACGCCGCCTCATCCTGCCATAGGCTGAGGCTGCGGTCGGCGATTTCGGCCTGGGCCAATCGTAGCGCCGCCTCAACAATCGCCAAGTCGATGTCGTGCCCTTGTTTGAGGCGCTCGTAAAGGCGCAGCAGCGCCAGCTGCGCAGCTTCGGTCGCCG
>JAJPIH010000336.1 GCA_021324875.1 Alphaproteobacteria bacterium | reverse complement strand
GGGGGGGGGCGAGCCTGGCCCGCCATGGACCCTTGCCCGCAATTCGCCTAAATGGAGCAAGCGGCGAGGGAGTCCGCCCCAACCGCGAGCAAATGGGCGTAGGTGCGGACGGTATAATTGCGCCGTCGAGGGATCGAGGCGTGCCCCCACGGATACCGCGGGGCTTCACGGCTCACCATGCCGGCCGAAGCGAACGGGCCACGCTCCCCTGTCGCGGCTGTTGGCACTTTTGAGATGATCTCAAAGCTACGCAGTCGGACCACTGAGACGGACACGCACGAGGCCAAGAACCCGTTACCATAGAACGATCAAGCGGCGCCCAAGGCGGTAGTCGGTAAATATGTGAAATGATACTTGTGCAAAGGCTGGAGAACGCGGATTTTTAGGAGTTACTCGCGGAGCGTTAGCCTGATAACCACCGGCATAGCCAGCAGCACAAGGGGCAGCTGCACAGTGATGCCTGCAATAATGGCGATGGCGAGCGGTTGCAACATTTGGTCGCCCGAACCGCTCACCGCGGCGCCGAGGGGTAGCAGGGCTAGTATCATCGCCAGGGTGCTCATCGCAATCGGACGTAGGCGGTTGAGCGCCGCCTCGTAAATGGCCTCTCGCGGCGACATCGTCTTTTCCAGCGCCTGATACTCGGATACCAGGAACACGGCCATCTCGGTGCCGATACCGACGATCATCACAATGCCCATCATCGCGGTAATGTTGAGTTCAACGCCGGTCAGCCATAATCCGATGAAGACGGCGCTGGTCGAGATCACCGATAAAACGATGATGATGATCGGCAGCGCGAACCGCTCATACAGAAACAAGAGCAGGATGAACTCGGCCAGAGCCGCCGCCGCAAACACTTTGATCATGCCGCGAATTGCGAGTTGCTGCTGCTTGAAGCCGCCACCGATTTCATAATAGACGCCGCGAGGAAGCAACCCCGGCTTGGCGAGGACCGCCTGGACGGCGGCAGCCGTAGAACCAAGGTCGCGCCCGCCGCCGATCTGCGCGGTGACGGCGACGATCTGGGCGAGATTATCGCGCGTGATTTCGGGCTGGCCGCGGACAAATTTGATATCTGCGACCGTTGCCAGCGGGAAGACATGTCCATTCGGGGCGCGGATCATCAAATCGCGCAATTGGCTGCGGTAAATGCGCTCGTTTGGCGGGTCCAGCCACAGCCTCACCCCGACTTCCTGGACCTTGCCGAGGTAGCTGGTAACAACCGTGCCGTGCAAGTAATCATCGAGCTGGCTGTGGATCTCGGCCGGAGTCATTCCCTCGGCTGCCGCAAGCGCCGGATTGACATGGATTTCGAGCGCATCACCGGCCGGCACAACGCCGTTATCTATTGATGCCGGCTCGATACCGGGTACGACAGCAATCGCTTGCGCCACCCGCTCCGCCACGCCGGCGAGAACCGATGGGTCCTTGGCCCTTAGTGCAATAACGATCGGCTGACGGCGGCCGATCATATCGCCAATCATGTCGTCCAATAACTGATGCGTGTCAAAGCTGATCCCGGGCACCTTGTTGGTGATTTGATCGGTGATGTCGTCCATCACCGTCCAGATCGGCGGCCGGCGCGACGGTGCGACGAGACGGACAAAAAAGTCACCCTGGTAACTCTCGACCAGATCGCCGCCGAGGCCGGCCCCGGTGCGACGGGAATAGGTGTAAATATATGGGTTCGTTGTGAGGATCGCCTCGACTTGCGACAGCTCGCGATTGGTCTCAGCGAGCGAGGTGCCGGGGGCACTCCGGTAGTCGAGCACAAAGCCACCCTCATCCATGCGCGGGAGAAACCCTGTCCCGACCCGCGTATAAGCGAGGTAACCGGCGCCGCCCATCGCCATGATCGCGATAGCCACCACGATCGGATTTGCGAACAGAAGGCGCAGCAGTCCGCCATGCGCCCGACGCACCCAGCTCTGCCTCCCGTGGTGCGGATCCTGCCACTTTCCGAAATCGATGATTCCGCGCGCCAGCAACGGAACCGTAAATGCCGTGAGCAGGCAGGAGATGATCAGCGCCGAGGCCATCGTCAGCGCCAGGAACTTGAAAAACGCGCCAGTGACACCGGAAAGAAAGGCGAGCGGAAGAAAAATGATAATCGTCGCGAGGCTCGATCCGAGCAGCGGCGGATAAAATTCCCGGGCTGCCGGAAGCACTGCCGAGCGCGGCTCGGCGAGACCGGGAACGCCGGCACGGCGTGCGATATGCTCGATCACAACGATGACGTCATCGATCAATAGACCGATCGCCGCCGCGATCCCGCCCAAGGTCATGATGTTGAAGGTGAGGCCAAGCAGGGCTAACAGCAAAATCGTGATCAGTACCGACAACGGCACCACAATCAGCGCGACCAGCCCCACGCGCCAGCTGCGCAGCGCCGCGAGGATCACGAGCGCGGCAAAAACAAGCCCGATCGCGATCGCCTCCTCGACGGCGCTAATCGAGGAGCGAACAAGCTCGGTCTGATCGTACCACTTATAGAGGCCAATCGATTTTGGCTGGCTCTCCATAAACGTGCTGAGGCGCTGCCCGACGGCGTTTGCAAGACTCAGCGAGTCGGCATTGTCCTGCTGGTACACATCGAAGGTAACTGCCGGCTGGCCATTGTCATCAACCAGCAGCCATTGCGGCACGGCGCCCATAGTCACTTTAGTAATATCAGCGAGCGGCACGATCGCGCCGGCGCTATTGCGCACCGGCACATTGGCAACCGAGGTTAACGAGGTGAAGGAATTATTACCAATTGTCAGATATAGAAGGTCGTTGTCTTCGAGGCGCCCAACTGCTTTCACGATGTTTGTCGCCGAGATTGCTTTGGTGACATCGGCAAGAGTGAGGCCAAAGGCGGCGAGCTTTGGCGGGCTCACGGCGACCTGCACCTCGGGCGTCTGCCCGCCGAGCACGCCGACCCGTCGCACGCCGGGGATCCCGGTCAACAGCGGGACGATCTGATATTCCGCCAGCCGGCGCAGCTTCGACGCAGCAATCTCTTTGGAGATCAACGCATAGGAGACGAACGGCATGATCGCGTTCGGGCTCATCCTAACTGCAAGGTAATGGGTGCCGGGCGGCAATTCCGGCAGTTTCTGGGCGAAGGCCGCGTCGACGCTCAAGAGCGCCTGCATCATGTCCGATCCCCACGGAAATTCGATGAAGATCTGGGCCGCCCCGCGGGATGTTGTCGATGTGATGCCGACCGCACCCGGGACTGCGCGCGCGACTTCCTCGAGCGGTTCGGTGATCTCAACCAGCGCTTGCCGGGCCGGCATGCTGCCGGCGTCAATCTCGACTCGGATGCGCGGAAATTGAACTACCGGGAAGAGCCCGACAGGGAGTGTCAGGCCCGCATAGATCCCAGCCAAGGCGAGCGCGAAGGCCACAAAGAGAAGCGAGCGGCGATGGTGCTCGATCCAAGCAACAAAGCTCACCGCTTGGGGGCTCCGTTAGGACCGGCAACACGCAGCGCCATACCGTCATCGAGCTGGTAATTTCCGGCGAGGACGATGGGCGAGCCCGGATCGAGCGATCCTTTCACCACGTTCCACGCACCATCGGTTGCCAGAAGGCGGACAGGGACCTTCTTGGCAACCATGCCGACGGCTTGCACTACGTAGGGGCTGCCGCTGTCATCGACCAGGATCGCCTCGTGCGGCACCAGATACCCGCGTACCTCGCCGATGACGATATCCGCCTAGGCCATTTGGCCGGCAAGAAATGACCCTGGCGGCAGGCTGATATCGACCGGAACGAGACCCGTCCGCGGATCAACCAGCCGCCCCGGCAGCACGACCTTGCCGGGGACTGGATCGTTTTCCCCAAGGGCGGTTACGTTGACCGGATCACCCCGCCGGATCGCACCCGCCTGCTCGGGCACCACGCCCACTTCGAGAGCAAGCGCGTTCGGTCGAGTGAGTTCCAGCAGCGCGGTACCCTGCGCTACGATAGCTCCGGGAGTTGTCGGGATTGCGGCGACGATTGCCGGAAACGGGGCGCGCAGGATCTGCGGTCCGCCGGCGCCCTCGGCGTCAAGTTCGGCAAGGCTTGTTCGGGCATCAGTTTGCGCCTTTACGGCATCGGCCAGCTGCTGGGCGGTCGCCAAATGCTGGGCCAGCATTGTCCTTGTGCGCTCGACGAGTTGTGTCGCGGCGCGCAATGTCGTTTGGGCCTGAGTGTAGGCGGCGGCGGCTTGCGGGGTCGGTTTCAGGCTGATCATGGACGCGCCCTCGGCGACCTGCTCCCCCGCACGGACATAAATCTCGCCGACCATGGCCGATACCGGCGCCATGATCATCTGCCGCGCGGCAGGGTCTGCCTGAAAACTCCCGTAAGCCGTGACGGTTTGCGGCAAGCTGCCCGGCTGCAGTCTGGCGAGCTGCACGAGAACGCTCGGCGCGGGAGCGTTCCCCTCGGCTCCGATCGCGCGAAGGGCACCAGCCGCTACCAGCACGCCCGCTACAACGAGTATGAGAGCGGCGCGATGGGTCATCGCAAAGCCGCGATTTGTGGCATCACCGCCGGCGGCATGCCGGCACCGATCAAGGTCGCGATCGCGACTTGCTGCTCCAGGCTGAGCTGGTGGAGGGCGATCAACTCGATCTCCTTCGTCTGCACCGATACGATCACATCGATATAGCTGCGTTCATCGAGGTTTCTGGCGCGATAGGCCGCCTCGGCCTCCTTCTTCGCCTCTCGCAAATCATCGACCTGTTTTTTGACGGTCTCTATTTGCCTCGCGATCATCGCCAAATCGGCTAGCATCGATGTCACCTCCGCCCTCGCGGTCGCCAGCCTTGCGGTAAACTCGTCGTGCAACTTGCGGCGGGTTGCCTTTTCAATCGCGATGTTCCCTTGGTTGCGGTCGAAGATCGGCAGATCCATCGTGATTTGCGGCCCCCCGCTTCGCACGTCGGTCGTGTCGCGACCGCCGCTCGGACCAATCACGAGCGCCGGAAACTGCGCGAGCACGGCCGCCCGGACCTTTTCCTCCTGGGATCGGTAGCCGAGTTGGAGTGCGATCAGATCCGGGCGACGGTCGCCGATTGTCGGCAGGATCGCGGCAACGGTGGCGGTATCGATCGGCGGCAGGTCGAGCCGGTTGTCGAGGGGCAACGCAACGGTCGGCGCAAGCCCAAGCAGGACGTCAAGATCGCGCCGCCTGGTTTCCTGCTGTCGTTCGAGATCGTCGATTTGCTTCTTGGTATCGGCGACCGCGGTCAGCGCTGGGACGATATCGGTCAGGGTCGCGTTGCCTTGCGCAAGCGCACGGCGCTCGCCAGCGAGCCGCGCGGCAAGTACGGCCAGGGTCTTCTCGAGCTGCCGCTGCTCTCGTCCGCCTTCAACGATGTCGACAACGAGAAGGCGAGCCTTGCTGATCGTCTGCCACTCCTGCCAGAGCAGGCTTGCGTTGATCTGTTGAGCCGCGGCGACGGCGGACTGCCGCCTGGCTGATAAAGTCACCAGCGATTTGATGTCTTCGGTCAACGACGCGCTGACCGCCGCGGTGGTGCCTGGACCACCAAGAAGGAACGCATAACCGGCACCTAGCGACGGGTTCGGCAGGATCCCCGCCTGCAATACCTGGGCGGCGGCAATGCCGATTTCGCTGCGCGCCGCCTTCAAGTCCGGATTGTTGGCGGCCGCAAGGAGGCTGACAGCTTCGATCGAAAGAGGTTGCGGCATATTGCCGAATTGCAGGTCGGACAGGTGTTCCGCGAGCGACGCCTGCCGCGTCAGCGGCATCGGCGCATAACTTTGACAGCCAGCGACCAGCAGAATTGCCGTCCCGGCCCACCCCAGACACTTCCTTGCCGTCATTTCCCCTGGCTCGCAAGGCGCTTAAGTCAATCATCGTTGAGGCGGGGTTGCCGGATCTTTTCCGAGAGATTGGTAATTTGTAATTTGACCTTTTTACTTGATTGAGCTTGACGAGCGTCGTGTCCCTTTGCTGCGCGGATACCGAGGATCAACGGGTGCGACATGAAGATCCTTGTCATCGAAGACGATGCGGAAACCGCCGACTACGTCGTCAACGGGCTGCGTGAAGCAGGCCATTTGGTCGCAAAGGCGGCAACTGGCGGCGAAGCGCTGACAACGGCGATGGAGGAAGATTTCGACCTGCTGATCGTCGACCGGATGATCCCGGGGCTGGACGGGCTGCGGTTGGTCCGCGCCCTTCGTGCCGCCGAGCGCGACACGCCGGTTCTGTTTCTGACGGCGCTTGGTGGTGTCGAGGACCGTGTTTCGGGCTTGAAAGCCGGAGGTGACGACTACCTGGTCAAGCCATTTGCTTTTTCTGAGCTTAGCGCCCGGGTTGCGGCCCTAGGTCGGCGCCCGCGCTCAACCTCTGAGGTGGTGACGCTGCGGGTGCATGATCTCGAACTCAACCTGCTTTCCCGCAGCGTGCGCCGACGCGGTGAGCCGATCGACCTCCAACCGCGCGAATATCGGCTCCTGGCCTACCTGATGCAGCATGCAGGCCAAGTTGTTACCCGCACGATGTTGCTCGAAAACGTCTGGGATCTGCATTTTGACCCGCACACAAATGTTGTCGAAACTCATGTAAGCCGGCTGCGCAGCAAGGTCGACAAAGGTTTTGGCCCGGAGTTGATCCATACGGTGCGCGGGGCGGGCTATTGCCTCCGTGCTCCTGCCTAGGCTACTGCGCACTTCGAGCTTTCGTCTGACCCTTGCTTATGCCGGGCTGTTTGGCGCTTCGGTGCTGATCCTGTTCGGCGTGATTTATTGGGCTACGAACCTCTATATTACGGGGTCGCTCGATGCCGCGATCGACAGCGACTTTACCGAACTGACAAACAGTTTCGAGACCGGTGGACGCGGCCGGCTGGTGCAGGAACTCGAGTCCCGCCTGCGTGAGATGCCGCGCGGCCCGATGCACTATCTTCTGGAAGATCGCAACGCCAACAGCATCGCCGGGGATTTGCCGCCACTGACCTGCGGCGCGCGCCACTTCGATCTCGTCGTACACCATCGTGGCGCCCGTGGCGGCTCAATGCGCATCCGATGCGGGGCGCTTTCCGACGACGATTTTTTGATCGTCGGGATCGACGCCCACTCTCGCGAGGAGATGCACGAATTGATTCTTCGAGCTTTCGGGTGGGGCTCCGGGATCACCCTCGTGCTCGCCTTCGGCGGCGGCATGCTGCTGAGCAGCGGGCTCCTACGCCACATCGAGGCAATCAGCAAAGCGGCGCGGACAATCATGGCCGGCGATTTCTCGCGCCGTATACCGGTTCGCGACGCTGACGACGAGTTCGATCATCTGGTCGCAAGCCTCAATGCCATGCTTGATCGCATCCAAAGCTCGATGGAAACCGTGCGCCAGGTGTCGACCGACATCGCTCATGATCTAAGGACGCCGCTGACCCGACTCCGTCAGCGTCTTGAACTAGCGCGGCTGCGGGCGCGCTCATCGGCGGAATGGCGTGCGGCGACGGCGGACTGCATCGCCGAGGTGGACGCCATCCTCGAGATCTTCGGGGCATTGCTCCGTATCGCTCAGATCGAAAGTGGCACCGCGGCCGGAGAATTCGCGGAAGTCGATCTGTCGGACCTTTTGACCACCCTAGCAGAAGTATACGAGCCAATGGCTGAGGAAAATAATCAGTCTTTCACTACCAAAATCTCACCTGGTCTACGACTCATGGCTGATCGTCAGCTTATTGGACAGATGATTGCAAATATACTCGAAAATGCAATGAAACACTCGCCGTCAGGGTCACATATAGAACTTAGTACATATGTCTCCTCAAGCGGAATTACCGTGGTTGTGTCAGATAATGGCCCCGGAATACCGCTCTCCGAGCGCAGCAATGTGTTCAATCGGTTCTATCGAATCGACAACAGCCGTGGTGCCCCGGGCAGCGGACTTGGTCTCAGTCTTGTCGATGCAATCGCCAAACTGCATCACGCGCGCGTCCAACTCGCGGACAATGATCCTGGACTCCAGGTCAACTTGGTTTTTCCCCTACTGGATTCAATCGCGCTCCGCAGTGGCCACGACACTTCAGTGTAGCGATAGGTTCGAAGCTGGCCACCGTTCGGTCGTCGAGCCGACGGTGATCGCCAACGCCGGCGACATGCTGCCCAGCGTTCCTCCTTATTGTCCTGCTGCCCTCATTGTCGAAGCCAAACAGGTTGTTCAGCCGCGCGACGGGCGATAGCCCGGCGAGGGCGGAATGCGGCCGGGTATGGTTGTAGCGGTTGATCCCGGGTTGCACGGCGTGGCCTCGCCCGGCGGAGGAATGCTAGGCCGGGCGTAGGCCCATTCGCGCAAGGACGTCCGGATAAGGCACTCGGCCTTGCCGTTGGTGCGCGGCGTGTCGGGCCGGGTGCGGATATGGCGCAGCCCGGCCTGGGCGCAGGCGGTGCGGAAGGCGTGGCTGCGATAGGCCGAGCCCTTGCCGGTCATGATCGGCTCGACGATGACGCCGTGGCGTTCGACCGCTCGCCGGCACTCTCGTCCGCCCGCCGCTTGAAGCGACCGTAGCGGAGCGACAAGGCCGGGAGAACGAGGAGAGTCAGCACGGTCGAACTGAACAGGCCGCCGAGGATCACGATAGCCATCGGCCCTTCGATTTCCTGGCCGGGCAGGTCCGCCCTGATCGCCAACGGCAGGAGCCCAAGGGCGGTTACGGACGCGGTCATCAGGATCGGGGTCAGGCGGTGCATCGCGCCGAGATGAGCTGTCTCGCGCGACCACGGACGCCCCTCTGCGAGGACGAGCTGGCGATAATGCGAGAGCAGCATCAGCGCGTTGCGCAACGTGATGCCGAATACCGTGACAAAGCCGACCGCCGCGCCGAGCGACACCGGGATCCCGCTGATCCAGACGGCGGCGATGCCGCCGATCAGCGCAAACGGCAGGTTGGCGGTCACCAGCAGGACGTTGCGCGCCTCGCGCAGCGCGATCGCGAGCAGCCCGAGGATCGCAGCAAAAGCAAGGGCCGCGCGCAACAGGAGGTCAAGCCGTGCCGCCCCCGACGCCGCCGCTGTGCCGCCGATTTCGAGATAGTCGCCGGCGGCAAGAGTTATCCCGGCAAGCCGGTGGCGCGCCCGCGCGACAAAGCGCGCGGCGCTGCCGGTGATGTTCGCGGTGACGATCTGCACCCGCTGTGCGTCGAGGTGCAGGATCAATGATTGTCCCGAGCGTTCGCGGATCCGCGCCAGTTTGCCAAGCTAAACGACCATGCCCGAGGGGCTGGCGAGCGGGATCGAGGCGAGCGCTGCCGGATCGCTCCGCAGCGCCGGCGGCAGCACAACGACAATCGGGTAGGAGCGCGCTGCTCGGTAGACTTGGCCGACCGTGCGGCTGGCATAGCTCGTCTCGATTGCACTCAGCACGTCCGCAGCGGTGAAGCCGAACCGAGCGATCGCCGCACGCCGAAGACGGATCGACAGAAGCGGGGTTCCCGGCGGCGCCTCAATCTGCACCGCAGCGGTGCCCGGGACCTGGCGCAACGCCGCCGCCACTGCCTGGGCATCCTGGTTCAGCGCCGCGATGTGTTGGCCATAGATCGTGACCACGACAGGAGCGGTGACGGCGGAGATCGTCTCGGCGATCCTCTCGGTGAGAAACGTATTCGCCCACCACCGCACCCCCGGCGCACCCTCAATCGCGGCGAGGATATGCTGCTCCGCGACGACGCTGTTGGCAGCACCCTTTGCCGAAAGGCCGATGTCGATCTCGGCCTTGTTGATCGGTGCGCTGCCGTTCGAAAGATGCGCCCGCCCGAGATGCTCGATGACATGCGCCACTTCGGGCAGATGCCGCATGATGCCCATCGCACGCCGGCCGATCTCAAGCATCGTTGCGACCGAGGTGCCCGGCGCCGCCAGGTAGTGCACGATCAGATCGTTTTCGTGGAATCGGGGCAAAAACCGGGTCCTAAGAAAGGGTGCGCTGCCAAGGCCGGCCACGACGAGCACGATGACGGCTGCGATGACCGTTCGCGGATGTCGATCGACGGTCGCAAGGGGGCCCGCATAGATGCGCTTGGCGCGGGCCACCAACGGAGGATCCTCGGGCGGCAGCGGCGCGCGGGCGAGCAGCACAGCAGCGAGCGCCGGAGTGAGCGTGAGCGCGACCGCGAGCGAGGCGAGGATCGAGAAGATATAAGCGAGGGCGAGAGGGGCGAAGAGCCTGCCGGCGACACCGCCGAGCTGCAAGATCGGCAGGAACACAATGACGACCGCGGCCGTCGCGAAGATCACGGCGCGGCGCACCTCCATCGCCGCGCGAAAAATCACTGCGAGTGCCGGCCGCGGCTCTTCGAGCGCGCGGTTCTCGCGCAAACGGCGATGGATGTTCTCAACATCGATCACCGCATCGTCCACCACCTCGCCGAGTGCGATCGCCAATCCACCCAAGGTTAGCGTGTTGAGGCTCAGGCCGAAGCGGTCGAGAACCATCGCCGCGGTCAAGAGCGACAGCGGGATGGCCGCGAAAGAGATCGCCGCGGTGCGCCAGTTGCGCAGAGCCAGGTAGAGGACGATGACTATCAAGGCAGCCCCGATCGCCAGCGAGTTGCGCACGTTGTCGAGGGCGGTGTCGATGAACGAAGCGGGCCGCAGTGCCTCGGTGTCGAGGGTGATGCCGTTCTGCTTGAACACCGGCTGGAGCTGCGCCAGGGCATCGTCGAGCCCGCGCGTCACGGTGAGCGTGTTCGCACCATAATCGAGGCCGATGGCCAGCAGCAGGCCGGTCTTTCCATCGACCTATGCGCCGCCGACCGGCGGCGGCGATCCCTTCGTGACATGCGCGATCTCGCCGAGCGTGACGTTGATCCCGTCGCGCCGGAGAACGAGGCTGCCGGAGAGGGCTGCGGGCGTCGGCGCCTGACCATGGCTCGTCAGAACGAACCGCTGGTTCGGGGTGTCAACAACGCCCGCGCCGCGCACCGCACTCGCTGCGGCCGTGGCAGCGGTCAGCTGGTTCAGCCCGATGTCAAGGCCGATCAGCTTCTTCGGATCGAACTGCACTTGCAGCTGCTCCGGCTCGGCACCGAAAATTACCACCTTCGAGACGCCGGGCACGGCGAGGAGGGCCGGCCGGATCGTCGACCGAGTAAGCTCGGTCAGCGCCATCAGCGACAGCTTTGCGGAGGAAAGGCCGAGGTTCATCGCGGTGCCGGTCGCCGATTGCAGCGGCGCGATGACCGGCAAGGCGCCTGGCGGCAGTGCCTTCGTGATCGGCGCGAGGCGCTGCGCTACGAGCTGCTGGTCGCGGTAGACGTCGGTGTCTCCATGAAACACCGCGGACACGACCGACAATCCTTCGACCGACTGCGAGCGCAGTACGGCTAGACCGGGAATGCCGTTGACCGCATACTCGATCGGCCGCGTCACGAGGCTCTCGATCTGCCGCGGCGCCAAGCCTGTGGCCTCGGTATCGATCCTGACGGTTGGTGCGCCGTATTCCGGGAACACGTCATAACGGGCGGTGAACAGCGACAACACGCCGACGACCCCCAGCGCCGCCGCGGCGAGCAGCACAAGCACCCGGAATCGCAAGCAGAACTGAACGATCGCGCGCATCACCGCGGCCTACTATTCTGTATCGTCTTCGCCGCCCTTGGCGGGTTTGGGCGATTTCGCGGACTGCGCCGCAGAGAGGAGCAATCCCGCCCCATCGGTGACAATGGTTGCGCCGGGAGCAAGCACCTGTTCCGGGACGAAATATCCCTCTGCCGTCGGCTGCGCGGTGCCGATCGGAACCGCCGCGAAACTGCCGGCGCCGATCTGCCGGTAGACGAACGCTCTGCCACCGTTCCACACGACGGCGGACCGCGGCACCACGACCCCCTTCTGCGGCGGACCCGTATCGAGCGAAACCGCGAGGGGCGTGCCGATCGGTGCCGAACTCGTCCGGTCCATCAGATAGAACGAGCTTTGGCCAGCGATGCGCGCGGCGCGCGGCCGACGAAGCGCAGCGCGATATGCGTGCCATCGGGCGCGGTCGCCGAGGCCATCCGCGGCGGGTCGGAAAACCGCACTCCGAGCGGCAGACTGACCCGCACGAGGAGCTCCTTACCTTCCTCGAGTGCGGGCAGGAGATCGGTGTCTACGCCAATCGCGGCTGCCAAGGCCGGTCCCCAACCCGCGCGGATGCGTGTTTTGAGCTCGGCGAGCGCCGCCGCGGCCATCGCCCGATCGGCCTTGGCCACCGCGAGCGCCGACTGGGCCTTTTGCAAATCGGCCAGCGCGACATTCTGATCCGCCCGATAGAGGCTGGCTGCTCGGGCGGCTTCGGCGGCTTTAAGACTCATCTTCGCATCGTCAGCAGCAAGCCGTCCGCGCCGTGCGGCAAGTGCTGCCGAGAGTGCGGCGAGCCGAGCCGGATCGAGGACGACGCCATAACCTGCGGTCTGCGACGCAAGGCGGCTGCGTTCGAGAACTTGCAGGCGCAGCTCCGCCGCCTTGAGCGCCTTCCCATCGAGTTTGACGACATCGGCCGAGCCTGCCTGTGCCAAGCCCGGCGCCGCCACCGCCAAGGCCAAAAGAAGGATGCCCGCGCTGCGCCTCATCGGTGGCGAGATCGTGGGCCAGCATGTACGCGGCCGACAACATCGTGTCGGATAGCGGGTCGCCGGCGCCAAGCCTCGTCGCCTGCGATGCCAGCTGAAGCGCTGCGTCGCGCTCAAATTCGGGGTGAGTGGTGAAATGGTGACCGGCGCGCAGCCCGTGACACCACGCCGCGAGGGACACCGGAACCGGTCGCGGGGTGCGTGCTCGATTGCCCAGTCGAGCAATTCGATTGCAGTTGCGTGGCCGGCCGGGTCAGCGGCAAGCACCATCGGCAGTGCACGCATACTGAGCTCCCACGCCGTCAGTTGCAGCTTGTCCCCGCCGGCTGTGCGCTCGATCTCGGCTTCGCACGGCACCGAACGAAGTGAGCCCGATGCGAGGTTCGAGAACCAGTCCGGAGCGTCGAAGAGATCGCCGGGCACGCCCTCGAAGCAATCCGCACAGACGTATCGGGAGGTCGTGCGATCGATGAGCATCAACCTGATCCGCAGCGTGCCCGTGCCATCGTCCATTACCTTGCCTTGGAGATGGTAGGCCCGGCCAGTACGGGCACGAGCCTAACCCACCCGGTGCGATGCAATGCGTCGCCGATCGCCTCGCTGGTCAAGGTAAGCCCCCGGCCGAGGGTGACAAGCCTCATGAGGTTGTCTCGACCGACGCCGCATTGCTCCACGGTCGGATGATGGCCCAGCTCCGCCAGATGCCTTACGAGATAATCGTGGATCTCCGGACCCGGATTGGTCTCGCTGACGATGAAGTGCTCATCTCGAAGATCGTCCCAACCGATCTCTTCACGCTCGGCCAAGACGTGATCTCGGGGGACGACCACGAAAACACGCTCATCCCAAAGACGGGCCCTGTCGCAGCCATAGGCAGCAGGTTTGCCCGTGAGAAAGGCGACATCCATGCGGTGATGCTGAACGGCAGCAACGTGTTCCGCCGGGCCACCTTCGACAAAACCTAGGTGAACGAACGGATTGCCCGCCTGATAAGCTTGCAGCAGATCGCGAGGAAGCCCGAGGCCAGCGACGAGAAGATGCCGATCCGCACCATGCCGGCCTCGCCGCGCCCCGCCGCGCCGGCATCTTTCAAGGCATATTCGATGCGGCCTACGGCTTGTCGTGCGTGGCTCAGGAGTCTCGTGCCCGCATTGGTAAGCTTTACGCCACCGGGGTGACGGATAAACAGCGCGACACCGATCTCGTCTTCCAGTTCCCGGATGCCACGGCTGATCGTCGATTCTCACAAGCCCAGTTCTGCGGCTGCTTGCCGGAAACTACGTTTCTCCGCCGCCGCCAGCACGTAGTGCAAATATTGCAAAACGATTTTGGAGGAAAGGGCCGTCGCGCTTTGCATCTAGCGTCGATCATATTTTATGCTGCGCCAGTATGGCGTCACAATTGATGAATTTTACGTCGTGCTTTGCATCTAGCGTCGATCATATTTCACGGGTCGCCCTTGTGCGCTGATTAACCCGAGTTTCACGAAACTGGATAATGACAAGCACAACCGTTGGATCAAGGACGAGCGGCACCTCATGCCAACGAACGGAGAAGTCAGCGAGCACAGCCGCCTCGCCGAGCCGGTCCCTATGTCTCGCAGCTAAATCCGCTATCTGTCCGCCCCGCGCTTTCATTCGAGCAGTCCTCTGGCCCCGGCCCAGACCTGCTGCGTAATTTCAAATGCCGGTAGGTCGAGCGCCAAAGACGCAGCCTGTCCGGCCCAAGCTTGCATGCGATCAACGTCTCCGGCTGCCGCCGCCGCGGCGCGCATCGGTCCAGTCAGGCCCCGCTGCACTGGATATGGCGCTGGCGGTGCCTCCGATTTGGCCGCGGCGCGAACATACGATCCTGCTATGGCGCGCTCGGAGCGGCCGGAGAACGCGCGGGTGAGCACCGTTTCTTCGGCTTCTATCTTTGTGAGAGCGCCGGCCCAGGCTGGGCTGATCTTAGCCTCTGGGCTGCGAAGGAAGCCGGTCCCGATTTGCACTGCGCTCGCGCCAAGCAGTAAAGCTGCCACCACGCCCCGACCATCGGCGATCCCACCCGTTGCTATGAGCGGCACCGTTAGACGGTCAGCGAGCCGAGGTAGCAGAGCAAATAAGCCAACTGCGTGCGACTCGGCCTGAGCTGCATCGAATGCACCGCGATGTCACCCAGCCTCGGCTCCTTGCGCGACGACAGCATCAGCACCAGCCGCTTCGGCAGCCAGCGCCTCGGAGAGAGTCGTCCCGCAGGAAAACCATGCGATTCCGCGATCCTTTAGCGACGCCACGAATGCTGGTGGATAGAGGCCCATGATGGAGGACACTACGCGGGGCCACACTTCCAGCAGCGCCGGGCATTGCGCCGTAAAGTCTGGCGGCGTCGCGTCTCCCGCTACGGCGGGCACCGTGGGTCCCCAAGTTTCGAGGAATGTGCGCTGTCGCGCCTCCAAGGCAGGGTCGCGGACGGGAGCGGGGTCTGGAATCCACAGGTTGACCTGAAACGCACCGTTGCTTTGGGCACGAAATTCGGTAGCCCATTCGGCAATACCCGCCGGCGGTGTCAGGAGTGCCCCCATGCCGCCCATCCCGCCGGCATTTGCAACGGCGGCTGCGAGGCCCGGCGGGCAGGCACCCGCCATAGACGCCTGCAGGATCGGCATAGTCAGACCGAAGCGGCTGCAGAATGCATCCGCACGTTCGAGGGTTGTCATCATGACGACGGTCTCCTTCGGATCAGCACCAAGGCCGCTGCAACGGCGAGCGCAATTGCAGCGACGATTGAAGGGACTATGAAACTGCCCGTTCGGTCGAAGACCAGGCCGGCGAAGCTTGGTCCCAGGATTTGCCCCAGACCGAAGGCGCTCGTCATCAGTCCGAGCACTCGCCGCGCATTGCCTCGGGCAAGCTCCCGGCCGCGCATCAAGCCGAGAGCGGTCAGTCCCATGAACGTTCCGCCCACGCAGACGCTGGCCGCAAAGACCTCGGTTGTCGTAGACCAGCCGACACTTGCGAGAACGCCCACAGCCTCGACCAGAGCAGCCAGGGCGAAAGCACCGGGAATGGTGAGGCGCGTAGCGAGCCAGTTCCACAGCGCGACGGAGGGTGCGGCCGAGAGACCGAAAATGACCCACACCAGCGGCTCCAGCTCCCGGATGGCAGGATTGCCGCGCACGATGGCGACGAGGAACGTCGCCGTTATGACGTATCCGAAGCCGAAGAATCCGTAAGCCAGGACAAGGCCGATCAGAGGGCGTCCGGGGGGAGGTGCGCACTCAGCCGTCTCGCTGACAGGCACCGCCGTCCCAGTGGGAATCATCTGCCCGGCGGCGAATGCTCCAACGACCGATAGCAATCCGCTCGCGAGCCAAAGCGTCGGCCAACTTTGTCCCGTCGCGCGCAGCAACGAGACCAGCACGGCGGATACCGCGATGCCGGCGCCGACGCCGGCAAATAGAATCGCGCTGAAGCCGGCGCGTCCTCCATGCGCCATGAAATCCAGCAAGAGGGCGGATGTGAAGACCAGCACCAGCGCGCTCGCAATACCCCCCAGGAAGCGCAGGGCTACGAAAGCCCACATCGACTGCACAAGCCCCATCGCGGCGGTGGTGGCGGCACTTCCCCCCAGGCCAATGAGCAGCCAGAGCCGTCGCGTCCCCGGCAGGCTGGTCCCGGAGGCGAGCAGCGCGCCGACGAGATAGCCCGCGAAATTGGCCGATGCGATAAGACCAATGCTGAATTTGGAAAGACCAAGCCCGGCAGCCATAACTGGAAGGATCGGCGTATAGACGAATCGGCCAATACCGATTCCGACTGCGAGCGCGATCAAACCGCCGAGGGCGGGCACGAATATATCGCGCCCGGATGTCACATCGAACGGCATTTCGCGGGCGCGGTGCATCATTCTCCCCGCTGGGTGTCTTTGGTCTCGACAATGGCCCGGCTTGCCAAGCATTGGAAATGAGAGTTAAAGATGATGGCGATCACTTTGGGAGATGGCCATCATGGAATCGGGAGATCTTCGCTTTTTTGAAGCGGTAGCCCGTCATGGCGCCATGACGCGCGCCGCGGAAGAGCTGCACACCGTCCAGTCCAATGTTACCGCGCGCATCCGGGCACTGGAGCAGGCCGTGGGCGCCTCGCTGTTCGAGCGTCATTCCGTGGGCGTGACCCTGACGGACGCCGGCCGCAGGCTGCTGCCCTATGCGCAGCGCGTGTCGAGACTGCTGGAGGAAGCGAAGCGCGCAGTCCAAGACGACGGCACCCCTCGCGGCAGGCTGATTATCGGCTCGCTGGAGACGACTGCCGCGATGCGCCTTGCGCCGTTGTTGACCGGCTACGCGAAGGCTTACCCGCAAGTCGACCTCGCCATTCATCCCGGTACGACTTGCGAGCTGATAGCCGCCGTGAAGCAAGGTTCGGTCGATGGCGCATTCGTGTGCGGCCCTGTCCTGGACCCGGAGCTTGACCAACGGCCGATGTTCCAAGAGGAACTGTCGGTGCTCGCCTCGATGGCCGTGCATTCACTCGACTACTTGATCGGCGCAGGCAACATCCGGTTAGCGGTGCTCCGCGCCGGATGCTCGTATCGTCAGCGGCTGGAAGAATTGCTGGCGCGGCGCGGCATCCCGGCGCCTCGCTTGATGGAGTTCGGGACCCTGGAAACCATCTTGGCCTGCGTGGCCGCCGGCCTCGGCATTACGCTCTTGCCGCGCAGGATTTTGAGTAGCTCGCAATTCTCGGACAGCGTGGCTGTGTTCGGGCTGCCGCCATCGGAGGCCCTGGTCGAAACCGTTTTCATCTCCCGCCGCGATGCCGCGCCATCCAGTGCTCTGACTGCCTTCCTGGGGCTGGCCGAACAGGCTTTTCGGCCCGGAATGGAAGCGTCAGAAGGCAACGTCCTAAACGGCTCATTGCTACGGCAGGTCGGGAAAACCGTGCTTGCCCATCAGAACATCTGAATCGGTGTGCGGTACTTCAACCAGCCACTTCCATTTCAACTCACGAGCAGCCTGTCACGAGAAATGTCGGGGCGTAGATTTAGGTGTTTAATATAGAATAGTGCCCGGACCCGCTCGCCGTCCGTCTTGAGAGTGTCCGCGCCATGCTCAGGAGACGGCGGAAGGTGGGATTGTCGTTGCGCAGCGGCTATACGGCACCGAAGGGCAACCGTTCACCATCGATAGGTCGATAGACGACGCCGGGGAAGGCCGCGCCGGTTGTCGCCTCGCTGGTCAGGGTCACACCTCGGCGGAGCCACCTAAGGGGATTCGAACGCGGGGCCAGCACGCTCGAGGGCGACGACCCTCAGAGCACCCGAAACACCACACGCGACCGGCCCCAGCTACGCGGTGGTTTCGCGGTGGTATCTTTCCCAAAAATCAAGGGCGACGACCTGAAGGTCGTCGTGCCATCCCATTGAATTTTACGGAAAATCTGGAGCGGGCGAAGGGATTCGAACCCTC
>JAJPIH010000116.1 GCA_021324875.1 Alphaproteobacteria bacterium | reverse complement strand
GGCGCCCATTACCAGCACCGCGTCGTCAACCCTTGGGCGGTGCCGTTGCAAAAACCGCATCCGCGCATCTGGATCCCGGGCGTGATCAGCCCCGAGACGATCGTCTGGGCGGCCCAGCACGGCTATCCCTATGTGGCGCTGAACACCCCGATAGATCGCACCAAACAGATCTGGCAGCTCTACGACAAGGTCGCGCTGGAGACGGGCTTTACGCCGGGTCCGGCCTATCACGGCATGCTCAAGCAGATCCATGTCGCCGAGACCGAGGAAAAGGCGCTCGCCAACGCCGCTCAGTTCCGCTGGATGCAGGGCGAATTCACCGGTTTGGCGCATCCGGTGTGGAGCACGCCTTCGGGTTACGGCAGCCCGGAAAACCGGCGCGCCTTTGTCGAGTTCGCCTCGGGGCGGTCAAAGAACCCGCGCTATCGCCCCGACCTCGAAAAACAGCTCGAAGAGCTGATGATCATCGCCGGCACGCCCAAGCAGGTCATCGCCAAATTGCGCATCCTGCTGGAAGAGACGCGGCCCGGCATTCTCGGCGTCTGGGGCAATGACGGCACCGTCACCCACGAGGATGCCAAGACCTGCATTCGCCTGTTGGGCCAGGAGGTGTTCCCGGCGGTGCGCGAGATGGCCAAAGAGCTCGATCTGAAGAGCCCGTTCGAGACCGACCAGCCGGTCAGCATCAACTACATGCCGCAGCGGCAGGCCCCGGTTCGCGCCGCCGCCGAATAGCGGAGTGCGGTTGCCGGAGGGACGCGAAGCGCCGTGTCCCGTCCGGGACGGTTGAGCGCGCGGCCATGGTCGCGCTATTGGCCGGCTGTGCCGGGTCGCAATGCGCAAGCGCGCCCGTCGCCGGCCTTCCCGGAGGCGATCCTGGCCGTCCCCTGGTGCCATACCCCGACCGCACCCGCCCTCGCGTAAGATGAAGATCAGATCTCGTCTCGTGGCGCGCGCCGCGCGGGGCTCGCCGATTGCCGCGCCGGCGCCGGCCCGCTCGGCCTGGCTGCTGCTCGCCGGCGCCCTTGCCGCGTTTACGGTCAGCGCCGCGATGATGCATTCCTATGCGGTCTTCCTCGTCGCCTTTATCGAGGCGTTCGCCTGGAGCCGGGCCGAGACCTCGCTCGCCTATTCGGTCTCGCAGCTTGTCGCCGGCGCCAGTTCGCCGCTGGTCGGACGATGGTCGACCGGTTGGGGCCGTTGCGGCTGTTGCTGCTCGGCAGCGCGCTGCTGGTCGCCGGGCTGTTGGCCTGCGCGCACATTACGGCGTTGTGGCAGATCGTCCTGCTCTATGGCGGGGTGATGACGTTTGGCGCCAACTGCATGGGGCTGGTCGTGTTTGTGCCGATCCTGTCGCGCCGGTTTGTCCAGCGGCGCGGCATGGCGATCTCGGTGGTGCAATCGGCCAACGGTTTTGCCCGCGCGGTTTCGGCGCCGGTCGTGCAGTTGCTGATCTCGTCTTTTGGCTGGCGCGCGACCTTTACGATCCAGGCGCTGTTCATGGCGGTCATGGTGGTTCCGCTGGCGGTGATGCTGCGCCGCGGCGGGGCCGCGCCGCCGGCGCCGCCGCGCTTGCCGCAGCCGGCGGGCGCCGCAATCGCGGCCGCGGTCCCGGTCGCCGGTCCCGGCTGGACCCTGGCCGAGGCGGCGCGCACGCCGCATTTCTGGCTGTTGTTCGCGGTCTATCTGTTTACCGGGCTCGGCAGCTTCCTGGTTTCGCTGCACCAGCTTGCCTT
Organism: Alphaproteobacteria bacterium; assembly: GCA_021324875.1. Classification (GTDB taxonomy): domain Bacteria; phylum Pseudomonadota; class Alphaproteobacteria; order ATCC43930; family CGMCC-115725; genus AP-15. The sequence continues at coordinate 9,992 of JAJPIH010000116.1, read as the reverse complement.
TGCGATCGATCGCGGCTTCGACAAGCTTTACGCCGCCGAAGTGCTGGGCATGGGCAGCTTTCTGGCGATTGCCGGAACCATTTTTACCGGCTCGCTGTCGGATTACATCGGCCGCGAATGGGCCGCGATCCTTGCCTATGGCATCTCGATCGTTGGCGTGGTCTGCGCCCTTTTTATCACCAATGCACAGCAGGGCTGGCTGCTGTGGCTGTTTGCCTGTTGCTTTGGCTTGACCTGGGGGGCGCGCGGCCCGGCTATCACCGCCAAGACCGCCGATCTGTTTCCCGGTCGCCAGCTCGGCACGATCCTCGGCGTGATCACGATCGGCTCGGGGATCGGCTCGGCCGGCGGTTCATGGGCGGCGGGGCTGATCTTTGACTGGCGGCACAGCTATGAGCTGGCCTTTGTCTTGTCGATCCTTTCCTATGCCGGCGGTTGCGTCGCGTTTTGGGCGTTGCGCCGGCCGCCGGCGCGGCGCCGGCCCGCGGCTTAGGCGGCGGCGAAATCGATCAATTGACGCACCGGCGCGCCCGATTTGAGCCGCGCAAACCCGTCGTTGATTTCACCGAGTTTGAGCCGGCCGGAAATCAGATGGTCGAGCTTGAGCCGACCCTGCCGCCACAGCGACAGCAGCCGCGGCATGTCCACCCGGAACCGGTTGCCGCCCATCGAGGTGCCCTGGATTTTGCGGTCGCGCAGAAAATCGAAACCGTGCAATTCGATCTTGATGCCATAGGGCACCATGCCGATGATCGTCGCCGTCCCGCCCGGACGCAGCATCTCGAACGCCTGCTCGGCGGTGGCCTTGGTGCCGAGCGCCTCGAACGCATAATGCACGCCGCCCTGGGTCAGGTCGCGCACCGCCTGGACCGGATCGGCATTGCTGACATTGAGCGTGTCGGTGGCGCCAAGCTCGCGGGCCAAATCGAGCTTTGCCGCGACCGTGTCGATGGCGATGATGCGCTCGGCGCCGGCCAGCGCCGCGCCATTGACCGCCGACAACCGACCCCGCCGCAGCCGATCACCGCCACGGTCGAACCGGGTTCGACCTTGGCGGCGTTGAACACCGCACCGACCCCGGTCATCACCCCGCACCCGACCAGGGCCGCGCGGTCGAGCGGGATGTCGTCGTCGATCTTCACGATCGCGTTTTCGTGGACCAGCATCTGCTCGGCGAAGGACGACAGGTTGAACGCCTGGTTCAAGTGCTGGCCCTGCCAGGTCATGCGCTTGGCGGCACCGGTCGGCATCTTGACCTCGGTGTTCTCGCACAAATTCGGATGCCCGGTCAGGCATTGCGGGCAGGTGCCGCAAAACACGCTGAGGCAGGTGATGACATGGTCGCCGGGCTTGACATAGGTGACCCCGTCGCCGACCGCCTCGACCACCGCCGCCGATTCATGGCCGAGGACGACCGGGGTCGGGATCGTGTAGAGGCCGTCGATGAAATGCAAATCGCTGTGGCACAACCCGGCAAAGGCGGTGCGCAACAGCACCTCGCGCGGCCCCGGCCGGTTGATGGTCACCTCCTCGATCGTCAGCGGCTGGTGCGGCGCGTGAAACACGGCGGCTTTCATCGGCACTCTCCTGTTCGCCGAGGGGCTCTCTTTGCGGCGGCAAACTTAGCGCCGCCCGCGCCTCGCCATCAACCGCGCCGCAGCAGCGCGCGCGAAGCGGCGGGGCCGGCGGTCGCCGCTGCGGCGGTCTTGCGGGTTAGTCGCCGCGGCCCGGGCGGCGGCCCGATCACCGCGAAAAATTGAGGCGCAGCCCGGGCTCCGGCCAGCTCATCGCCGCCAGCCGGCCGCTGCCCGAGAGGGTGATGTAAGCGGTTTTCATGTCGCCGCCGCCAAGCAGATATTGGTCGGATAGACGTCCGGCATTTTGACCTGGCGCACGACCCGCCCGTCGGCGGCGATGACCGTGATGTGACCGGTGATCAAGGTGGCCACGCAGATATTGCCCGACGCTTCGACGGCGAGACTGTCAAAGCGCTGGAAGCCGGGGAGGCCGCACACCAGGCGGCCGCCATAGGGTGCTGGAAACGGCTCCTGCTTCAGCACGCCGGGGGCGACGATGTCGTAAGCAAACATCCGCGACGACTCGGTGTCGGCGACGTAAAGCGTCTGTTCGTCCGGGGACAGGCCGATGCCGTTGGGGCTCAGCATCGGATAGACGAGCTCGACGATCCGCGAGCCGTCCGGCACGGCGTAATAGACCCCGCCATGGTCGCGCTGATGGGCATAGCGTTTGCCGAGATCGGTAAAATAAAAGCCGCCTTGGCGATCGAAGACGAGATCGTTGGGCGCCGACAATTTGTGACCGTTGCATTCGCTGTACAATATCCGCGTCTCGCCGCTGGCGAGGTCGATACGCTGAATGTAGCCGCCGCGGTAATCCTTGGCCGGGCCGGTCGACAAGAACCCGCCTTGCGCATATTCGTTGCCGCCATTGTTGCACACATAAAGCGCGCCGTCGGGACCCACGGCCAGCCCATTGGGTCCGCCGCCGGCTTGGCCGACCGCCGATTTGGCGCCGGAGGCGGCGATGCGGGTCACGGTTGCGCCGGCAATCTCGCCGAGAATGACCGAACCGTCGGCCATCGCCACCGGGCCTTCGGGAAATCGCAATTCGCTGGCTACCACGCGCAGTTCCGCCATGGGTCCACCCTCCCTGTTGTGATGGGCCGTTCTCCCTGTCGCGCCGGGATTGTGTCGTTGCCGTGCGCGCCGGGTCAAGGCGGGCGTGCGGTTTGCGGCTGCGTGATTGACAGCCTAGGGGCGCGGGGGAATCATGGCCGGGCGGGATGAGCTTCCGCAAAATCGGAGGGTCCATGATCCCTAAAGCATTGACGCTGATGGTGGGATCATTGCCGGCGGTGACGGTGCGGCGGCGCCGGCGTGGGTGGCCTTCCGGCAGCTTCAATCGACCCGGTCTCGAGCGTCCCTCGGTGGGGGAGGTGGGCGCTGCTCGACTGCGGCGTCGAACGGATTGGTAACCGAGGCAATAGGAGAGCGCGATGCCATTCGACGGTACTTATTTCCCGGCAACGACACCGTACGATACCGGGCTGTTTCCGCTGTGGAGCCGGCATGGTTGCCGGCTGTGGTTCCAGACCCGGCTGCGCGGCAACAAGATCGCGCCGAGCATGTTGCGCGCTCCGACCCCGGCCGAGCGGGCCTTTGCCGTCGCCGATCTGCTGCGCGACGCCAAAAGCATGATCGCCGACCCCAAGGACTGGACCCGCTGCACCTATCGCTCCTTCGGCGGCCAGCGCTGTGCGGTCGGGGCGTTGCGCGCCGCGGCCAAGCGCCTCGATGATCCGACCATCGCCTGGGCGGCGCATGCGCTGCTGATCGATGTGGCGCGCTCGCGCGGGTTCACCAATGTTGAGACGATGAACGACCGCTCCTCGCACGCCGCGGTGATGGCCGCCTTCGACCAGGCAATCTGCGCCGCCGAACGCGGCACCTCGCCCCGCTGATCCCAGGCGGCGAGGTCATGACCGGCGGCGGGTGATCCCGCGGCCGGCCGCGTCGCCTGTTGTTGATCGCCCCTGCGGTCGGGCTTCCCCTCCCGACCGGGCGCTTGCCGGAACGTTGAACTGCGCTCTCCGGACGTTTTGTCCGGCAGTCGCGCCGGGCTTGCGGTTCGGACATCATGTCCGATAAGCTGGCGGCGATGGCCTCGCAGTGGGAATTCATCGAGACCGCCGCGCAATCGCTGGGCGTCGCCGCCGAGACGGTGCGCAAATGGCGGGTGCGCGGCGTGCCCGGGCGCTACCGGCTGCCGCTGACGCGACTGGCCGAAGCCGAGGGCCGGCCGCTCGATGCCGAGATCTTCGACCGCCCGCCCGGCCCGTCGCAACGGCGGCGGCCGGCGCCGGTCGCACGGCCCATTACCGCGGTCAGCAACACCAATCAGGGAGACCGCAGGATGGCGCCCGAGGAGCAGATTCGCGCGCGCGAAGCACGGCCGTTTACCGGCGCCGAATATATCGAGAGCCTGCGCGACGGGCGCGAGGTGTATATCGATGGCGAGCGGGTCAGCGATGTCACCACCCATCCCGCCTTTCGCAATGCGGTGCGCTCGCTGGCGCGCCTCTATGACGCGTTGCACGACCCGCAATCGCGCGACGTGCTGACCTGTCCGACCGACACCGGCTCCCAAGGCTTCACCCACAAATATTTTCGCGTCGCGCGCTCGCGCGAGGAGCTGGTCGCCCAGCAGCGTGCGATCGCGGCATGGTCGCGGCTCTCCTATGGCTGGATGGGCCGCACCCCCGATTACAAAGCCTCGCTGATGAACACGCTGGGCGCCAATGCCGAATATTACGGCCGCTTCGCCGCCAATGCCCGGCGCTGGTACAAGCGCGCACAGGAAAACGTGCTGTTTATGAACCATGCGATTGTCAACCCGCCGGTTGACCGCGGCCGGCCGACCAGCGAGGTCAAGGACGTCTATGTGACAATCCAGCGCGAGACCGACGCCGGCATTATCGTCTCCGGCGCCAAGGTCGTGGCCACCGCGGCGGCGCTCACCCACTACAATTTTCTCGGCCAGAACGCCGCGACCGCGACTTCCGACCCCGATCTCGCGGTCATGTTTATCCTGCCGATGACCGCACCCGGGGTCAAACTGATCTGCCGCAATTCCTACGAGCACATCGCCGCCAGCCTGGGCTCGCCTTACGATTATCCGCTCTCGTCCCGTTTTGACGAAAACGATGCGATCTTTGTGCTCGACAATGTGCTGATCCCCTGGGAAGACGTGCTGGTTCACCGCGATCCGGAAAAGATCCTCAGCTTTTACCCGCGCTCCGGGTTTCTGAACGGATTTTGCTTTCAGGGATGCACCCGGTTCGCGGTCAAGCTCGATTTTATCTGCGGCCTCGTCGCGCGCGCCCTGCACGCCACCGGCGGCGACGAGTTCCGCGGCAACCAGGCGCTGTTGGGCGAGATCGTCGCGTGGCGCGATTTGTTCTGGTCATTGTCGGATTGCATGGCCAGCAACCCGCAGCCCTGGGTCGGCGACGCGGTGCTGCCCAATCTCCAGGCCGGCCTGTCCTATCGCGTCTTTGCCCCGGACGCCTATTCCCGGATCAAGGAAATCATCGAAAAGATTGTCGCCTCGGCGCTGATCTATCTGCCGTTCTCGGTCAAGGATTTTGCCAACCCGGCGATCGACCCGTATTTGCGGCGCTATGTCCGCGGTTCGAACGGGATCGGCTACAAAGAGCGCATCAAGCTGATGAAGCTGTTGTGGGACGCGATCGGCAGCGAGTTTGGCGGCCGCCACGAGCTCTACGAACGCAATTATGCGGGCAATCACGAGGACATCCGCATCCAGGCGCTGACCGCGGCGCGGCGCAATGGCACGCTCGCGGCGATGACCGCGCTTGTCGAGCAATGCATGGCCGAATATGACGAGCAGGGCTGGACCGGCGCGACCTGGATCAACCCCGCGCGGTGAGGCGCGCCGGGGCGGCAGGAACCCACGACATCGGCCGGCCGGCCGCGCGCGGCGGCCGACGGTCCGCCCGGCTGGAGGCGGTTGATGCATCGGGGTCTGGTCACAAGGCGACAGGCGATGCTTGCGGCTGCCGCGGCGGCAACGATCATCGCCCTTGTCCTCCTCGGCGCCGGCCGCGCCGCGGCGCAGGACACGGCCGCCGAGGAAGCCGCCCACCGCGCGGCGGTGTTGGCGCGGCTGCCGCCCGACGCCGCCCAGCGCGTCTTCGGCCTCGAAACCGCGCCGGCGCCGGGGCCGGCGCTGGCGATCGGGTCTTATGAGCGGGGCTGTCTCGAGGGGGCGGTCGCACTGCCCGCTGACGGCCCCAACTGGCAGGTCATGCGTCCGTCGCGCAACCGCGCCTGGGGCCATCCGGCGCTGATTGCGCTGATCGAAAAGCTGGCCGCGGAAATCCCGTCCGCGGCCGGCTGGCCGGGGTTTCTGATCGGCGATATCGCCCAGCCGCGCGGCGGGCCGATGCTGACCGGCCACGGTTCGCACCAGATCGGGCTCGATGTCGATATCTGGCTGCGGCCGATGCCCAATGGCCGGCTCAGCGCGATCGAGCGGGACGAAATGTCCTCGATTGATCTCGTCGCCGCCGACGGACAACATGTCGATCCCCGGCGCTGGAACGCCTCTTATCTGGCGATGTATCGCGCGGTCGCCGCCGATCCCGAGGTGGCGCGCATCTTTGTCAATCCGGCGATCAAGCGCCAATTGTGTCGCGAGGCCGGGACCGACCGCGCATGGCTGGCCAAGATCCGGCCGTGGTGGGGCCACAAGACCCATTTCCATATGCGCATCGTCTGCCCTGCGGGCGATCCGGAGTGCCATGACCAGGCGCCGCCCCCGGCCGGCGATGGCTGCGGCAAAGAGCTTGCCTGGTGGTTCACGCCGCAAGCGCTGCATCCGCCGCCGGCGCATGTGAAGCCGCTGTTGCTGAACAACCTGCCGCGCGCCTGCCGTGCCGTCGCCGATGCGCCGGCGACCGCGATGGCGCGCCGCGGGTTGCCGTGAGCGGCCGGCCCCCGCCCGGCATCAGATCCGGCGCGAAAATTCGCCGCGGCCGGGCCGTCGCCCAAGCCGCGCGGCAACCGCCGGGGCGCGCTAAAACGCCCGGTGCCACGGCGCGGCCGACGGAATAAGAATAGGCATCGGCGGGTCCTGCGCAGCGGAGGGTGATGATGAAGAGGCTTGCAGTGCTGCTGCTCGGCGCCGGGTTGATTTTCGGCGCCGTGATCGCCGCCGGCAATCGGGCGATGGCGCAGAGCGGCGGGCTCGTCGTCGACAACGCCTGGGCGCGGGCCACACCGGGCCACAGCGATTTCGGGGCGGCCTATCTGACGATCCGCTCACCGACCGCCGACCGGCTGGTTGCCGTGGCCACCCCGGTCGCGCACAAGGCCGAGCTGCACACGATGGAAATGTCGGGGATGGTCATGAAGATGCGCCCGGTCGCTGGCATCGATATTCCCGCCGGCAAGGCCGTGACCCTGGCTCCGGGCGGGTTTCATGTCATGTTGACGGGCCTTGCCAAACCGCTGCGCGCCGGGGAGTCGTTTCCGCTGACGCTGACCTTCGCCAAGGCCGGAACCCGGACCGTGGAGGTCGCCGTCCAGCCGGTCGGCGCCGCCGGGCCAAGGGCGGCCGCAGGCGGACATTGAGAGGGGCGGGCGATGCAGGGCGGTTCACCCGGAACGCCGCCGCGGCCGGACCCGATTTCCGCATCGCGGCCGCGGCTGGTGCTGGCGGCGGCGCTGTTGGGCGGCTTTCTGGTGCTCGCCGCCGGCGCCCTTGTCGCGCTCGAATTGCATGACGCTTCGCGCGGCGCCGCAGGGTCGCTGCTGGCGCCGGCGATCGGCGGGCCGTTCAAGCTGGTCGACCAGAACGGCCGCACCGTCACCAACACCGAGCTCGAGGGGAAATGGCTGCTCGTCTATTTCGGCTACACGCACTGTCCCGACGCCTGCCCGACGGCGCTCAACAACATCGCCTTGGCGCTGTCGCAATTGGGCCCCGAGAAGAGCAGCGTGCGCCCGGTGTTCATCACCGTCGACCCGGCCCGCGACACGCCGCAGGTCATGAAGGATTACGTCTCGGCGTTTGACGCGCCGATCCTCGCCCTGACCGGCAGCGCCGCGGCGATCGCCCAGGCCGCCCGCGAATACCGGGTCTATTACGCCAAGCATCCCGAGCAAGGCGGCGATTACTCGATGGATCACACCTCGATCATCTATGTGATGGACCCGAAAGGGCGGTTCACCGCCTCGTTCACCGGCGAGGACCCGCCGCAAGCGATCGCCGCGCGGCTCAAAAAGCTGCTGTCGTAGCGCCCGCCGCGGGCGGTGCCGGGCCGCGCGCCGAGCCACGCCGCGAAATGCGGCGTGCGGCCCGCGCGCGCCGGTCGAGGCTTTTTGCCACAACCGGTCTATAATCGCGCCCAACGCCGCCGGACAGCCGGCGCCAGGCGGGAAAGACAGGGCGACATGGCGATCGATTACTGGAGCGCGATCCCGAACAATGTCGGGCTCGCCGACAACCCGGCCTTGCAGCGCGCGCTGGCGCATTGGCAGCCGCGCTTTCTCGAATGGTGGCGCGAGATGGGACCGGTCGGCGCGCAACATTACGAGGTCTATCTGCGCACCGCGGTCGCCGTCGACCAGCAGGGCTGGGCGCAATACGGCATGGTGCGGATGCCGGAATATCGCTGGGGGATTTTTCTCGCCGAGCCGGTTCCCGACCGCCGGATCGGCTTTGGCGACGCCTATGGCGAGCCGGTCTGGCAGCAGGTGCCGGGCGAGTTGCGCGCCAGTCTACGGCGGCTGATCGTCACCCAGGGCGACACCGAGCCGGCTTCGGTCGAACAACAGCGGCGCCTCGGCCTGACCGCGCCCTCGCTCTACGATCTGCGCAATTTGTTCCAGGTCAATGTCGAGGAAGGCCGGCATTTGTGGGCGATGGTCTATCTGCTCCACGCCTATTTTGGCCGCGACGGGCGCGAGGAGGCCGAAGAGCTTCTCGCCCGCCATTCGGGCGACCCCGATAAGCCGCGCATTCTGGGCACCTTTAACGAGCCGATCGGCGACTGGCTGAGCTTTTTTCTGTTCACCTATTTCACCGACCGCGACGGCCGCTACCAGCTCAAAAGCCTGGCCGAGAGCGGGTTCGACCCGCTGTCGCGGACCTGCCGGTTCATGCTGACCGAAGAGGCCTACCATATGTTCGTCGGCCGCACCGGCATCACCCGCGTCGTCAAGCGCGCGCTCGAGGTCATGCGCGCGGGGGGCGGCGAGGAACCGGACCGGATCCGGGCGGCGGGTGCGATCGACCTGCCGACCCTGCAGCGCTACATCAATTTCTGGTTCAGCTCGTCGCTCGACCTGTTTGGCGCCGAGATCTCGTCAAACGCGGCCAGCTATTTTGCCACCGGCCTCAAAGGCCGCCCGGATGAAGGGCAATACGACGACCACCGGGCGCTCGACGACAGGCTGACGATCGACCTGCCCGACGGCAAGGGCGGCAGTGTCGGTGAAAAGGTGCCGCTGCGCAACGCGATCAACGAGGTCACGCGCCGCGCCTATATCGACGATTGCCAAATCGGGATCCGCGCCTGGAACCGGTTGATCGCCGCCGCCGGCTATGATTTCCGCCTGTTCCTGCCCAGCCCGCGCTTCCGCCGCGCGGTCGGGGTGTGGGCCGGGGTTGCAGTCGATCCGCAGGGAAGGCCGGTCTCGCCGGGCGAATGGGCTGCGCGCCGCGACGAATGGCTGCCGAGCGCCGGCGACCGCGCCTTTGTCGACGGGCTGATGCAGCGCGTCGTCGAGCCCGGCAAGGTGGCCGGCTGGCTGGCGCCGCCGGAAATCGGCATCGGCAATCTGCCGGCGAGCTACGAATACGTGCGCCTCAACTGAGCGCCGGGCGGGCGCGCTCCGGCTTGCCACACCCACTCTGCGCGGGGGCCCCGGCGCGCAGAAATATTGACGGCGGCGGCGGGGCGGTCGCTTATTGCACCAGGCCAAATTCGCCCGAGAGGAGCCCGTTTGATGACCGCCCAGCCGTTTCATGGCGTGCTTGTTCCCGTCCTGACGCCGTTTACCGCCGCCGGCGAGCCCGATGCCGGGCGCTTCACCGCGTTCTGCCGCTGGCTGCTCGACCAGGGGGCGGGCGGGCTGGCGATCTTTGGCACGACCAGCGAGGCCAATTCGATGTCGCCGGCCGAGCGGATGCGGCTGCTCGACCATCTCGTCGCCGCCGGCATCCCGGCCGCCAAGCTGATGCCCGGAACCGGCGCCTGCGCCATGACCGATGCCGCGCAATCGGCGGCGCATGCGGTCGCGCATGGCTGCGGCGGGGTGTTGATGCTGCCGCCGTTCTATTACAAGCCGGTCAGCGACGACGGCATCTTCGCCTTTGTCGCCAATGTGATCGACCGGGTCGGCGCGGCCGCGCTGCGGGTCTATCTCTACCACATTCCGCCGGTC
>JAJPIH010000161.1 GCA_021324875.1 Alphaproteobacteria bacterium | reverse complement strand
GCGGCGCGCGGCCGTTTTCTCGAGCCGGCCGACGATCGGCGCGGCGTCGTCAGATACCCTTGCGACTGAACAGAGCGTGGTAGACCACCAGCACGATCACCGCGCCGACAATCGCGACAGTCATGCTATAGAGGTTGAAGCCGGTGATTCCGATGCCCCCGAGCCTTGTGAAGATGAAACCTCCGACCAAGGCACCCACAATGCCAAGGATGATGTCAAGAACGAAGCCTGCCCCGGTTTTGTTGACGATTTTGCTGGCGATAAAACCGGAAATCAGGCCCAGGATCAGCCAACCGATGATGGACATGGCGTCCCTCCCTTTATCAGATCTGCGGTAAGTAGGTCTTAAATCAACGTACCTCGACTGTTTTTGCCGGTAATTTTCTCGACGGCTCTGCCTGTCTGTTTCGACAGGTTTGCACTGCTCTTGGAAGCCGGTTCGCAAAGCGTCCTTCTATCACGGGGTACTCGGTTTCGGATGGGGCAATCAACCCGGACGGTAAGACACTGTTTCGCCGACATCCGGCGGAACTCGCTGCGAGGGTGCCGCCGCCCGTTTGCACGGCGTTACCGCGAAGCCGCCTTCGCGAATGTCCTTCGGTCTTGGCGTTCTGGATGCGCAAGGATCAGCGCGGCGCGGCGACAAACTTCGGGCCCTTCATCGACATTTCCTCCGTTGGAATAGCCTGTTGGCCTGCGCATATCGGCAACTGCAATCGGATTACTTGGACAAGCCGTACGATGATACCGGGCGAGCGCAGATTTACGTGGAATGAGGACCCCTGTGCACCGCGATGTCAAGGGTTCTCGACGTTTATTCTAGACCTGTGGTGACCATAGCTTGGGGTTCGGGCCTCGCTCCCGATTCCGGGGGCGGTTCGGAACAACGGTGTGGCGGCTAATCAGCCGGGCGTCAGTCGGCCCAGCGCCGGTGAACCCACAGCCATTCTTGCGGCCGATCGCGAATCCAGGATTCGAGTATTTCGGTCACCTGTTGTGTCAGCGCCGCGACATCGGCGTCGTGGTCGCCGCTGCGGGGCAGCGGCAATGGCGGGAACACGGTCAGCCGAAAGCGGGCGCCGCGCAGCCGCTCGACCCGCGCCGGCAGCACGTCGCACTCAAAGCGCAGCGCCAGCAGCGCCAGAGCGGCGGCGGTCATGGCCGGGCGGCCAAAGAATGTTGTCGGGATGCCTTCGTTGAGCTTCTGGTCGGCGAGCATCGTCAGGTGCTCGCCGCGATAGAGCGCGGCAAAGGCCCGCCGCGCGGCGGGCGCGCCTTTGGCAATGTATTCGCCGCGGTCGCCGCGAAATCGCCTGAGCATGCGGTCGATCAGCGGATTGTTGGGAGCGCGATAGATCTGGGTGACGCTGATCCCGTATTGCGCCGCGGCAAGCGCACCGATCTCCCAGTTGGCGATATGCCCGGAGAAAATGATCATGCGCCGGCCGGCGGCGACCGCCCGGTCCATATGCTCGAAACCGTGGGTTTCGACCCGGCCTCGGGGTGCGAAGATGCGGATCGCGCGCAGATGGGGGTATTCGGCGGCAACCCGGCCGAGATTGTCCCACATGCCGGCGACGATCCGCTTGATCGCGTCTGCGCCCAGATCGGGAAACGCCCGCTCGAGATTATGGCGGGCGCGCCGCGAGATGCCGAGGCGGGGGCCGATCGCGCGCGCGAGCGCGCCGCCCACCGCCGACGCCCAGGCGATCGGGAGCAGGCCAAAGGCGGCGCAAATCAGCATTGCGCCGCCCGCTTCCAGGCAATCGGAGAGGCTTACCTCATCCGGCGGCGGCCCGCTGCGGGTCGGCATGGGGGGCGGCGGAGGACAAAATCGGCGCAAAAAGACGGGCAAGCATCTCGGGCGCGCACCAGCGCAGCTCGACGTCGAGCGTCTCGACCGCGGCGCGCAGCGTGGCCGGTAGACGCACGTAATCCTTGGCGGTGGTCACCAGCCGGGCATGTTCGCGCCTGGCCGCCGCGGCCAGCGCCGCAATATCGCGCGGCCGATAGCGATAATGATCGGGGAACCGGCGCTCGCCGACGATATCGGCCCCGACCGCGCGCAGGGTTGCAAAAAAGCGCTGCGGCCGTCCGATCCCGGCAAAGGCAAAAACCCGCTGCCCGGCAAAACGCTCACCGTCGACCGCGGTGAGCTCGGCCGCGATCACCGGCTTGCCGGGAGCCGGCGGGGGCGGAACCGACGGCCGTTCCCCCTGGGTCGTGAGCATGACCAACGCCTCGGCGCGAGCGAGGCCGCGCCGCCAGTCTTCGCGCAACGGGCCGGCCGGCATCACCCGGCCGTTGCCAAACCCGAAAGCGGCGTCGATGACGACCAGCGACACGCTCTTGGCGATCGCCGGGTTCTGAAAGCCGTCGTCGAGCAGCACGATTTGCGCGCCGCCGGCAGCGGCGGCGGCGGCTCCCGCGGCACGGTCGCGCGCGACCCAACAGGGGGCTGTGGCCGCGAGCAGCAGCGCCTCGTCGCCGATTGTTGCGGCGTCGTGTTGCCCAGCATCGACCCGGCATGGCCCGGCGATCCTGCCGCCATAGCCGCGCGTCACCACATGTGCGGCCAGCCCGTGTGCCTTGAACCACGTGGCGAGCGCCAGCGTGACCGGGGTCTTGCCGGCGCCGCCGACGACCAAATTGCCGATGCAAACGACCGGAACCGGCGCCGCATAAGGGCGCGCCAGCCGACGCCGCAAACGCCCGGCCATCTCCCACGCCGCCCCAATCGGGAAGAGGAGATGGGCGGCCGGTCCGGGTTTTCTTCCCCAGAATGCGGGAGCCGTCGGCATCAGGTCCGCAGCACGAGGCCGGCAGGCGTCGGCGAATGCGCCTGGGCGGCGAAAACCGGGACGCCCGGCTGCGGAGCGATGGCATCAAGCCATGGTGCAAGCCGCTCGACGACCGCATCGAGCACCGCCCGGCCGGCCGCCGCGACGCGCGCCGCCGCAGCCCGCTGTGCCGCGCACCGCCGCCGGTCGGCAAGCAGCCGCGAAACCGCCTCGGCCAGGTCCTCGCCGGTTGCGGCCAGCTGTGCCGCCCCGGCCGCCGTCAGCGCCGCGGTCATGGTCGCGCAATTGCTCATGTCGGGCCCGTGCAACACGACGCAGCCGAGCCGCGCCGCCTCGAACGGGTTGTGGCCGCCTTTCGCGGCCAGCGAGCCGCCGATAAAGGCGATGCCGGCGAGGCGATAAAACAGGCCGAGTTCGCCGATCGTATCGGCGAGATAGATGTCGGTCTCGGCGCCGACCGGTTCGCCGCGACTGCGGCGGGCAACCCGCCAACCGTCGGCGGCGAGCATTGTCGCGATCGCGTCACCGCGCGCCGGATGGCGCGGCACGATGATTGTCAGCAGCCCTTGATGGGCGGCGGCGATCAGCCGATGCGCGCCGGCGACGATTTCTTCCTCGCCGGGATGAGTACTGGCCGCCAGCCAAGTCGGACGGCCGCCGAGAGCCGAGCGGAATTGCCGCACTTCGCGCGGATCGGCCGGGAGTTTGCGGCCGGCCGCTTTCAAGTCGCCGATCGCGGTGACCCGGCGGCCGCCGAGCCGGCGCAGCCGTTCGGCCTGCCGTTCGTCCTGGGCAAGGATCCCGTCGAAGGCGCCGAGCATCGGGCCGATCAATCCCGGCCAGCACCGCCACCGGCGGTAGGAGCCGGCGGAAAGACGGGCATTGAGCAGCATCATCGGAATGCCGCGGGCGCGCGTCGCCAGCACCAGATTAGGCCACAATTCCGATTCGACCCAGAGCGCCAGATCAGGCCGCCAATGGTCAAGAAAGCGCTCGACCCAGGAGGCCAGATCGACCGGGACATATTGGTGGCGGGCGCGCGCCGGAAGCCGCTGTTGGAGCAATTGCGCCGAGGCCACTGTGCCGGTTGTCAACAGGATCTCGAGACCGGGCCGAGTGTCGACCAGGCGTTCGATCAGCCCGAGCACCGCGGTCGCCTCGCCGACGCTGGCGGCGTGAAGCCAGACCAGCGCGCCCGACGGACGGCGGGCGCCCGGCACGCCGCGCCGCTCGGGCAATCGCAGCAGGTCCTCTTTGCCGCGCCGGCCACGCCGCCGCAGATAGAGCATCACCGCCGGCGGCAGCGGCCGGGTCATGGTGCGATAGATCAGCGGCAGCATCACGGGACCGGGGCCGGCCGCGACAGTTTATCGGGATGCGACAGCGGCGCGGGCGCCGCCGGACAATCGCCACCGCCCGCGGGTACGGCAAGCGCCGGCTCGACCACAAGGTGGCCGACGCGTCGATCGGCTTCGCGGACCATCGCGCCCATCCGCTCCTCAACCAGGCGGCGCAGACGGTCGAGCCCCGCCTCGTCGAGATCGGCCGCCACCTCGATCGGCTCGCCCCACAAAAAAATTCCGCGCCCGAAGGGCGGCGCCAAATGGAACCGGTCCCAGCTCGGCATGATCCGGCGGCGGCTGGTCGCGTAGGTGATCGGCACGATCGGCGCCTGCGCCAGTCGTGCGACATTGATGATGCCGATGCTTGCGGTCATCGCCGGGCCGCGCGGCCCGTCCGGTGTGATCGCGACGCAATCGCCTTCCTTGAGCCGCTTCAGCATGGTGCGCAGCGCCGCCGAACCGCCGCGCCGGGTCGAGCCGGCGATCGTGTCGATGCCGAAATAGGCGACCGCACCGGCGATAATCCGGCCGTCGCGATGCGCCGAGATCAGCATGTGCATCCGCGCCATGCGCGCCCAGCCCAGCGGGATCATCATCATCCGGCCATGCCAAAAGGCGCCGATAAACGGCCGCCCCTCGGCGAGCAGTTGCCGCGGCCACTCGCCGTTCTCAACCGTCCAGCGATTGGTCCGGTAGATCAGGCGGATATAACAATGGATCGCCCAGCAGGCGGCGGCCCGCACCCGCGGATTGCGCAGCAGGCGGCGCCACCAGGGTAAAGCGGGCGGCCTCGGCACGGCGCGGCTATGAGCTGGAACCGGCGGCGACCAGGTCGCGGTGGCCGGCGAACTGCATCGCGTAGAGCCGGGCGTAGAGCCCGCCGCGCGCCAACAACTCGGTGTGCCGGCCGCTCTCGACCAGCCGCCCGCGGTCGATCACGTAGATCAGGTCGGCGCCCTGCACCGTCGACAGCCGGTGCGCGATGACCAGCGTCGTGCGACCGCGGATCAGGGTGCGCAGCGCCGCTTGCACCTGCCGCTCGGATTGGCTGTCGAGCGCCGAGGTCGCCTCGTCGAGCAGCAGGATCGGGGCGTCCTTGAGCATCGCCCGGGCGATCGCGATGCGCTGGCGCTGGCCGCCCGACAGGCGAACCCCGTGCTCGCCGACCGGGGTGTCGTAGCCCTGCGGCAGTTCGCGGATGAAGTCGTCGATCCCGGCCGCCCGCGCGGCCGCTTCGATGTCGGCCATCGATGCGCCAAAACGGCCATAGGCGATGTTGGCGCGCAAGGTGGCGTCGAACAGCGTCACCTCTTGCGAGACAATCGCGATCGCCGCGCGCAGCGAGTTTAACGTGATCGAGCGGATGTCGTGGCCGTCAATGGTAATGCACCCTTCCTCGACGTCGTAAAAACGCGGGATCAGGTTCAGGATCGTCGATTTGCCGGCCCCCGAAGCGCCAACCAGCGCGACGCTGCGCCCGGCCGGAATGGTCAGCGAGATGTCGTCGAGCGCCACCGCACCCGGGGCGTAGCCAAAACGGACGCGCTCAAAGCGGATCTCGCCGCCGGTGATTTGCAATGGCTGCGCCCGGGGCTGGTCGCGGATCGTCGGTTCGACGTCGAACACCTGAAAGATGCGCTGCGCGGCGGCCAGTCCTTCCTGCAGCGAGGCATTGAGGTTGGCGAGGCTCTTCAACGGCTGGTAAGCGAGCAGCAGCGCAGTCACAAACGAGAAGAATGCGCCGGGGGTGCGGGCCCCGGCGATGACCTGATGGCCGCCATAGAGGATCACGATCGCGATCGCCGCGCCGCCCAAGGTCTCCATCATCGGCGAGGCGCGGGCGCGGGTCCGCGTCGCCCGATCGATCAACCGGTAAAGCCGTTCGAACAGTTGCGCGGCGCGCTGCTCCTCGTAGGCCTCCATGCCGTAAGCCTTGACCAGCCGCGCGCCCTGGAAGGTCTGGCTCAACAGGGTGGTCAGCTGTCCGACCTCGTTCTGGGTGTTGGCGGTCACCCGCCGCATGCGCCGACCGATGCCGACGATCGGGTGAATGGCGACCGGAAAGACAAAGAACGAAACGAGAGCCAACAGCCAGTCCTGATAGAACATGACGCCGACCAGAAAGACGACGGTCAGCGCATCCTTGCCGATCGCACCCAGGACATTGGCGGCGGCGTTGCGCAGCAGCACCGCATCGTTGGTAAAGCGGGAGATCAACGTGCCGCTGGGATGGGCATGAAAATAGGCGAGATCGGCCCGCATCAGGCGGCTGAACAGCGCGATCTGGACGTCGGCCACGACCCGCTGCCCGACCCGGTTCATCAATACCGCCTCGCCGTAATCGGAAAGGCCTTTGACAAAGGCGATCGCCAGCGCCGCGCCGGCGATTGGCAGCAGCCATGACGGGTCGCGCCCGACAAAGACACGGTCGAGCACCGGCTGCATCAGCCAGGCGCGGATCGCAGTGCTGCCGGCCGCGGCGCCCATCAGGACAAAGGCAGGCGACGCTCAGCGCATGCGGGCGCATGAAATCACGCGCGAGCCGCCACACCAGGGCAGCTGTCTGCGCGCCCTCTTCGAGGATCGGCGGCTTTTTAAGCATGAGTCCCCAACCCCGCAGTGTTGCGGAAGGGGCTCCTTTTGGCAAGCGCGGCGGTGCTGCCGCCGCGCACCGCCGGCTTAGGCCGGATAAGTGACGAAGCACTTCTCCGAAGCGAAGATCCAGGTCTCGACGTAGTCATGAACAACCGGCCGGCGGTCGAGCGCCTCCATTGCCCCCATCAGCGCACACCAGTTCAGCATTTCGTGCTGACCGGCCTGTTCCATCGCGGCGAGCGGTCGCTTGCGCCAGACGTCGTAATCGCGATCCTGGAGCGCCTTGAACAGCAGCCGGTCGGCCTCGTGGTCGGGCCACAGATAGCCGTTGGTCGGCGACAGGAAGCAATGCGACCAGCTCGACGACGCGATCACCGCGACCCGCCACGGCGACTGGGCAAAGGTCTCGGCCACCGCTTTGCCGACCTCCATGCACCGCCAGGGGTGCGGCGACGGGGGATCCGGCGCCTCCGACGGGTCGCGCGGCGGCATGAACAAGGCCGCGGTGCCGCCTTTGGCGTGCAACAGATTGCTGCCGTAACAATTGATCGCGAACGGCACCACCGGATAGGGAAAACCCTTCCGATCCCAGTCGAGGTAAAGGAAGGTGTTGGTAAAGGCATGGGCCAGCGGATGATGCAGCGGCTTGTAGGCATAGGCGATGTCGAAACCGCGGGCGATCATGCCGGTGGCCAGGTGTTTGGCGGCGTCGCGATGACCGTGCAGCTTTAACTGCCAATCGCCGGGCTCGCCCCAGCGGTTGACGCGGCCGCCATTGCCGTTGTGCCACGGCTGGACCGAGAAATCGTCGTCATAGCCTAAGAGACAGAAGGCCGGGATGATGTCTTCGCGAAAATTCTCGTATTGGTCGTCGCCCCAAACGATGACGACATCCGGGTTGAACGCGTCGAGCGATTTGCGCACCTCCCGGAACCCGTTGGCCAGCCGGGCGCTGTAGCGTCGCGCCGCCGACACGCCCTCGTCGTTGCCGAGTTCGGCCACCAATTCGGCCGGCCAGTTGGCCGGGTTCTTGAAATGCGCGGGAACGTTGGGGGCGGTCAGCAGACGATGGAACAGCGACGGCAGCTGTTCATCGGGCACCGTCAGCCCCGGATAATGCGTGCAGCCAAGACCGAGAATTTCGCCCATGAGCCTGAACCTCCCTCGGACAAGCGCGCCTCGCTGCGATGCGTCGCGGCGATTAAGGCCAGGCAATCCTATCCGATTTGCGTTGCGGCGGGCAGACCTATTCCGATCGGCCGCGTCTTAGGGGCGGGCAGCGGACAGCAGCGCCGAGACAAAGGCGGCCAGATCGCCGCCCGGGAACAGATAGCCGGCAATGCCGGCGGCGGCCGCGGCTTGACAATCCGTCGGCTTGTCGCCGATCAGAAAGCTCGCCTTCCGCTCGACCGGCCAAGCGCGCAGCAGATCGGTGATCATGCCCGGAGCCGGTTTGCGCCAGTCGCTCGCCCGCCGATATTCGGGCAGCGCCGCCTGCGGGTGAAACGGACAATAGCGGAAATCGTCGATCCGGGCGCCGGCGGCGGCGAGTTCGGCGGCGATCTCGGCATGCAGCCGCCGGACATCGTCTTCACTGAACAGGCCGTGCGCGATACCGGCTTGGTTGGTCACGACAAACACAAAAAATCCGGCCTCGTTGAGCTGCCGCACGGCTGCGGCGGCGCCCGTCATCCAGCGCCAGCGCGCCCGCGACCCGATATAGCCGTCATCCTGGTTCAATACCCCGTCGCGATCGAGGAACGCGGCGGGCCGCCGCAGCTGCCCGGCTTCGGCTGCGCCCTGGGCCCGGCCCGGCTGCGCGGCGAACAAACGCGGCCCCCGCCTTCAG
>JAJPIH010000311.1 GCA_021324875.1 Alphaproteobacteria bacterium | reverse complement strand
CGCTGCTGGTGGCGGCCGAGCGGGTCGCCGCGACGGTCGCCCAGGGGGTGCATGGCCGGCGCCGCGTCGGCCAAGGCGAGACGTTCTGGCAGTTTCGACAATACCAGCCGGGGGACGCCGCCAGCCGCATCGGTTGGCGGGAAAGCGCCAAGTCGCAGCGGCTGTTTGTGCGCGAAACCGAGTGGGAGGCGGCGCAGAGCGTGTGGCTGTGGCGCGACGGCTCGGCGTCGATGGATTACAGCTCGGCCGGGTACATTGCCGGCGCCGACTGGCCGACAAAACGCGACCGCGCCGAATTGTTGCTCGCCGCCCTGGCCAGCCTGCTGGTCCGCGGCGGCGAACGCCTGACCTTGCTCGGCAGCGGCGTCGCCCCGCTGAGCGGCCGCATTGCCCTCAGCCGGCTGGTCGAAATGCTGGCGCGGGAGACAGGGCCGACAGATCCGTTGCCGCCATTGGAACCATTGCCGCGGGCGGCGACGGTGGTTCTGATCGGCGACTTTCTGGCGCCGCTGGACAGCGTCAATACGGCGCTGACCCGGTTTGCCGGGCTCGGGCTCACCGGCCATCTGTTGCAGGTTGTCGATCCGGCCGAAGAGGACTTGCCGTTCGATGGGCGGGTTCGCTTTGCCGCGGTTGATGCGCGCGAGGAGATCGTGGTCAGCCGGGTCGAGGGCGTTCGCGACGATTACATCCGCCGCTTTCGCGACCATCGCAGCGGCCTCACGGCGATCGCCGGACGGCTCCACTGGACGTTTGCCGCACACCGCACCGACCGGCCGCCGGCGATGGCGCTGTTGGCGCTTTACGCGGCGTTATCCGCGGACCGCCGGCGGTGAGGGCGGCGGAAGCCGGTCCGGGCGTGGCGCGCACGGCGCGGCGGTTGGGGTAATGCTGGCCTTCGGTTCGCTTGCCTTTGCCGCGCCCTGGCTGCTGCTCGCCTTGGCCGGCTTGCCGGTGATCTGGTGGTTGTTGCGGGTGACCCCGCCGGCGCCGCGGCGGATCGCGTTTCCGCCGGTCCACCTGCTGCGCGGTCTTGTCGCGCGCGAGGTGACCCCGGCGCGAACGCCGTTGTGGCTGATCCTGCTGCGCATGGTGATTGCCGCATTGGTGATTGTCGGCAGCGCGAAACCGCTTCTTAACCCGCAGGCGCAGCTGCCCGGCACCGGGCCGTTGACCGTCGTCGTCGATGACGGTTGGGCAGCGGCCGACGACTGGAGCCGGCGCCAGGCGGCGCTTTCCGATCTCCTCGCCGAAGCCGAGCGCGAAGGGCGCGAAATCGTGCTGGTTCCGACCGCGCCCTCGGGCGGCGACACGGCGCCTCCGCCACTGGCGCCGGTGCGCGCCGCCGACGCCCGCGCCGCGGTCGCAGCGCTGCAGCCGAAGCCCTGGCCGGTCGACCGCGCGGCGGCGCTGGCGCGGCTCAAGCAGCTCGGTCTTGCCGACGCCAATGCGGCGGTGTGGCTCAGCGACGGGGTCGACGACGGCGGCGCCGCGTCGCTGGCGGCCTATCTCGACAGCCGCGGCATCCTGCAATTTCTGACCGCCGGGCCGGAGCAGGCGCCGCTGCTGCTCGCCGCGGGCGATCCGGCAGCCAAGGACCTGACGGTCGCGTTACGCAGCCTGCCGGTTGCCGCGCCGCGCCGATACGAAATCCGGGTGAGCGGCGCCGACGGTCGGTTTCTGGCGCGTCAGGCGGTCACGATCGCGGCCGGCGCGGCGTCCGCCGCGGTCAGCGTGCCGATGCCGAACGAGCTGCGCAATGCGGCCACCCGCATCGATGTCGACGGCAGCCAATCCGCCGGCGGGGTGCTGCTGCTCGACGAACGCTGGCGCCGCCGCCCGGTTGGCATCGTCGCCGCGACCGACAGCAGCCAACCGTTGCTCGGCGAAAACTACTACCTCGAACGGGCGCTCGAACCGTTCGCCGAAATCCGCCGCGGCACCGCGAGCGAGCTGCTCAAACGGCAGCTTGCCGTGCTGGTTCTCGCCGATGCGCGGCCCAATTCTCCGACCGAGGCCGAAGCGATTAAGAAATGGGTCGAGGCTGGCGGGCTGTTGCTGCGCTTTGCCGGACCGCACCTCGCCGAGGGCGAAGACACCCTGTTGCCGGTGCGGTTGCGGCGCGGCGGGCGCACGATCGGCGGGGCGATGTCTTGGGAACGGCCGGCGCGGCTCGCTCCGTTCGACGCCAGCAGCCCGTTTGCCGGGCTTGCGGTTCCCGACGACGTGACGGTGTCGCGCCAGGTATTGGCCGAACCCGACATCGATCTTGCCGCCAAGACCTGGGCGCGGCTGGCCGACGGCACGCCGCTTGTCACCGCCGAAACTCTCGGCCAGGGGCGGATCGTGCTGGTTCATACGACGGCCAACACCGATTGGTCCAACCTCGCCTTGTCCGGCTTGCTTGTCCAAATGCTGCGCCGCATCGTGGCGATGAGCCAGGGGATCGTCGCGGCGAGCGAGGCAAACCTGCCGCCGCTCGAAACCCTCGACGGCTTTGGCCGGCTCGAACGCGCCCCGCCAACGGCGCGCCCGATCGCCGGCAAAAAGATCGCCACAGCCGTCGTGTCGCCACATCATCCGCCCGGCTTCTACGGTACCCAGGACGCGCGCCGGGCGCTGAACCTGGCGAGCGGTATCGCCGAATTGCGCCCGATCACGACGCTGCCGCAAGATGTCCGCCGCGCCCGCTTTGGCCGCGGCAGCGAGATCGATCTGCGCGGACCGGTGCTGACCGCCGCCCTGCTGCTGGCGCTGCTGGACATGCTGATCGCCTATGGTCTGCGCGGGCTGTTGCGGCGGCGGCCGGCGCGGGTCGGTGCGCTCGTCCTACTCGCCGCGGCGGCGCTGGCCCATCCGGCCCAGGCCGACGACGCCTTTGTCATCCGCGCGACCTCGCAGTTGCGGCTCGCCTATGTCAAGACCGGCAATGACGATGTCGACAATGAAAGCCGCGCCGGGTTGCTCGGGCTCGGCGATGTGCTGACCCGCCGCACCGCGGTCGAGACCGGCGATCCGATGGCGGTGGACATCGAAACCGACGAGCTGATCTTCTTCCCGCTGCTGTATTGGCCGGTCACCGGCAGCCATCCGCCGCTGTCGCCCCAGGCGGTGGCGCGCGTCAACCGCTATCTCGAGACCGGCGGCACGATCCTGTTCGACACCCGCGACGGCGACGACCAGTCACCGGGACCGTTTGGCGGCGCGGCGATCGATGCCGCGCGCCTGCGCCGGTTGACCGCGGGCATCAACCTGCCGCCGCTGGTGCCGATCCCGCCCGATCATGTGCTGACCAAGTCGTTCTATCTGATGCACGAGTTTCCCGGACGCTGGAATGTCGGCACGCTGTGGGTTGAGCCGGTCGACGATCATGTCAATGACGGGGTGTCGAGCGTCATCGTCGGCGCCAACGACTGGGCCGGCGCCTGGGCGGTCGACCAGGACGGGAGGCCGCTCTACGCCTGTGTGCCGGGCGGCGAGCAGCAGCGCGAGATGGCGCTCCGCTTCGGCGTCAACCTCGTCATGTATGTGCTGACCGGCAACTACAAATCGGATCAGGTGCACGTGCCGGCCATTCTCGAACGGCTGGGGCAATGACCAGCGTCGGCTTCGTCCTCGCCGTCGCACCCCTGTTGCCGCTGTGGGGATTGCTGCTGCTGGCCGCGGCGGCGGCGGCGCTGCTCGCGGTCGGCGTGTGGCGCCGGGCGCCGGGGCTCGGCTGGCGCGCCGCTGCGGTCATCGTGCTGTTGGCGGCGCTGGTCAACCCGGCGCTGATCGAGGAGCAGCGGGTGCCGCAGCGCGATGTGGCGGTCATTGTCGTCGATCATTCCCCGAGCCAGAACATCGGCGAGCGCCGTCAGGTGACGGCGAAAGCGCTGGCGACGCTGAAGGCGCGGCTGGCGCAGGAACCCGATCTCGAGGTGCGGGTGGTCAATGCCGGGGCCGCCCCGGCGGCCGGCGACGA
The DNA here is from genome assembly GCA_021324875.1 of Alphaproteobacteria bacterium. Lineage (GTDB taxonomy): Bacteria > Pseudomonadota > Alphaproteobacteria > ATCC43930 > CGMCC-115725 > AP-15. The sequence goes on along the minus strand of JAJPIH010000311.1, from coordinate 2,794 downwards.
TCAGGGCACGCGCCTGTTCGACGCGCTCGACCGGGTGATCGCCGACGTCCCGCGCCAGCGTCTGGCCGGCATCGTCATGATCACCGATGGCCAGGTGCACGACGTTCCCAAGGGCGACGCAAAGGCGCTGCGGCAGGCGGTGCCGGCGCCGCTGCACGTGCTGTTGTCGGGAAAACCGGGCGAAGCCGACCGTCGTCTGGTGGTCGACGAGGCGCCGAGTTTTGGCATCGTCGGCAAACCGCTGCAATTGAAAATCCGGGTCGAGGACCTGCCGCTGACCGAGGCGGAAAAGAGCGGCGACGACCCCGATCAGGCGCTTGTCACCTGGCGCAAGGATGGCGGCGCACCGCAGCAGCTGACGGTGCCGGTGGGCCGCGACGTGACCTTGCCGGTGCCGATCGATCACGGCGGGCCCAATGTCGTCGAATTGGAGGCGGCGCCCGGTCCGCATGAGCTGACCCTGGTCAACAACCGCGCGGTCGTCGTCGTCAACGGTGTACGCGACCGCTTGCGGGTATTGCTGGTGTCGGGCGAGACGCATGCCGGCGAGCGGGTGTGGCGCAACCTGCTCAAATCCGACCCGTCGGTCGATTTGGTCCATTTCACGATCTTGCGCCCGCCCGAGAAGCAGGACGGCACGCCGATCCGCGAATTGTCGCTGATCGCCTTTCCGATCCGCGAATTGTTCGACACCAAGCTCGACGATTTCGACCTGATCATTTTCGACCGCTACAGCCGACGCGGCATCATTCCCGAGGCCTATCTCGAAAACGTCGTGCGCTATGTGCGAAACGGCGGCGCGTTGCTTGAAGCGGCGGGCCCCAATTTCGGCACGCCTACGAGCCTGTCGCGCACGCCGCTGGGCGAGATCCTGCCGGCCGAGCCGACCGGAGAAGTCTTTGATGAGGGCTTCAAGCCGCAGGTGACGGCGATCGGGCGTCGCCATCCGGTGACCGACGACCTGCCCGGGGAGGGGCCGCCGGGCGGCGAGCCGAGCTGGGGACGCTGGTTCCGTCAGGTCGACGCCCGCGCCCGGCGCGGCGTGACGGTGATGACCGGGGCGCGCGGCGACCCGCTGCTGGTGCTGGATCGCGTCGGCAAGGGCCGGGTCGCGCAGCTCCTGTCGGATGAGATGTGGTTCTGGGCGCGCGGCTTCGAGGGCGGCGGCCCGTAGGCCGAGCTGTTGCGCCGGCTGGCTTATTGGCTGATGAAGGAGCCTGATCTCGACGAGAATGATCTGCGCGCCACGGTCGAGGGCGGTCGCCTGGTCGTCACCCGCCAGTCGCTCGAGCCCGACAATGCGCCGGTCACCGTGACCGCCCCCGACGGCAGCCGCAAAAGCCTCAAACTGACGCCGCAGGAAGGCGGGCGCAGTGTCGGTGAGCTGGCGATCTCGCAAATGGGGCTTTACCGCGTCAGCGACGGCAGCAAAGTGGCGCTTGCCGCCGCGGGGCCGCTCAATCCGATCGAATTCAGCGACGTCATTACCACCCCGGACAAGCTCGCCCCGGTTGTCGCCGCGACCGGCGGCGGCATCTTCTGGGCCGGCTCCGGCGTCATCCCCGAGGTGCGGCGGGTGGCCGCCGGTGACAGCGCCGCAGGGCGGGATTGGATAGGCTTTCGCGCCAACGGGGATTATACGGTAAGCGGGTTCACCGAAATTCCGCTGCTGCCGGCGGTGGCGGCGCTGGCCCTGATCGTCGGCGGCCTGCTGGCGGCCTGGCGGCGCGAAGGACGGTGAGCGCATTCCTTATGTTGCGGACGGGAACGGGTGCGACTGAGAAACGTGCTGGCGCCGCTGCATCCGGACGGGTTCAAATTCGTCCTGGCCGGGCTCGTGGCCACCTTTTTTCTGTTTCTCGTGGCCAGGCCGGCGGGTTGGCTGGCGCTCGTCGCGACGCTGTGGCTCTGCTATTTCTTTCGCGACCCGTGGCGGGTCACGCCGCTGCGCGAGGGGATCCTGGTCAGCCCCGCGGACGGGATCGTCACCGCGGTGGCCGAAGCGCCACCGCCGCCCGAGCTCGGCATGGGCGAGGCGATGGCGGCGCGGATCGGGGTGTTTTTGAGCCTGTTCGATGTGCATGTCGTGCGTGCCCCGATCGACGGGCGGGTGGCGGCGCTGCGCTATGTCAAGGGGCGGTTTCTCGACGCGAGCGGCGAGACGGCAAGCCTGGCCAATGAAAGGCTGGCGATTCGCTTGACCCCGGCGGAAGGGCCCGAGATCGCGTTTGTCCTGGTCGCCGGGCTGGTGGCGCGGCGCATCGTCTGCGAGCTGCGAGAAGGCCAGCGGATTGCCGCCGGCCAACGCATCGGCATCATCCGCTTTGGGTCGCGGGTCGATGTTTATTGTCCGCCGCCTTATCTGAGCATGGTGGTCGCCGGGCAACGGATGGTCGGCGGCGAAACCGTCATCGCCGACCGCTTGGCTCGCGATCCGGTGCGGCAAGGGAGTGCGCATTGAAAGAGTGGCGACGCGAACACCGCGGCGGTTTCCGCATGCATGCGGTGATCAGACAGCCGCGGGTGCAGCGGTTGGCGAGCCTGTCGCTGAACCGCATGGTGCCGAACGTGTTGACGCTGCTCGCACTGTGCGCCGGCATGACGGCGATGCGCTTTGCGATGGGCGGCAATTTCGTGGGTGCGGTGTTCGCGATCATCGTCGCCGGCATTTTCGACGGGCTCGACGGGCGGGTCGCACGACTGTTGCAATCGACCTCGAGCTTTGGTGCCGAACTCGACAGCCTGTCGGACTTTGTGAGCTTTGGCGTGGCCCCGGCGGCAATGCTTTATCTGT
>JAJPIH010000388.1 GCA_021324875.1 Alphaproteobacteria bacterium | reverse complement strand
TGATGGAGGACGCCGCGACCGCCGAGATTAGCCGCGCGCAAATCTGGCAGTGGATCCGCCACGGTGCGGCGCTTGAGGATGGGCGCCGCATCGACGCCGGGCTTTGTCGCACGATGCTCGACGAGGAACTCGTCAAACTGCGCCAGACGGTGGGCGAGGACGCCTTTGACCGCGGCCGTTACGGGGATGCGGCGCGGCTTTTCCGCGATATGATCGAAGCGCCGATCTTTCCCGAATTCCTGACCTTGCCGGCCTATGACATGATCGTCAGCGAAGGGGGCTGAAACGCGGCGTCGGGAATTGCGCGATGGCGGCGGGCGGACGATCGTCAGAATATCGTCAGTAATTCGGCCCTCGCGTCGGATTTCTTGACGAACCGTTTGTAGCGACTACGCTGCACAAATCCGCGCGATCCGCTCTCGGAGGACGCCCAGGCGCCGTGGACGATAGGACACAGATCACGCATCGGTTTGCCGTCGTCATGTGCGCCGACGTGGTCGGCTATTCACGGCTGATGGGGATCGACGAGGAAGGCACGCTCGCTTCGCTGAACGCGATCCGCCGTGATCTGGTCGATCCGCGCATCAGCGCCCATCAAGGCCGCATCGTGCGGACGATGGGCGACGGCCTGCTGGTCGAGTTCGGCAGTGTCACCAATGCCGTCCAATGCGCCCTCGACATCCAGCACGGGATGCGCTCGCACTTGCCGGCCTTACCGGACGACCGCCGGATCCGGCTGCGCATCGGGATCAATCTCGGCGATGTCGTCTCCGATGGCGACATGATCTATGGCGACGGCGTGACGGTTGCCGCGCATCCCGAGAGCATGGCCGATCCTGGCGGCATCACGGTCAGCCGCGGGGTGCGCGACCAGGTCCGCGATCGCCTGCCGATCGCGTTCGTCGATCGTGGCGAGCACGAAATTGGCGATATTGCCCGGCCGGTGCGCGTGTTCGGCGTCGTGCTCGACGGGGTTACCGCGAACGCCCCGCCGCGGCGCCGCGCATCGGCCCGCGTCGAACGGCCGAGCCTGATCGTGCTGCCCTTCGAAAATCTCGGGGGCGGCGGCGAGGCCGAGCATTTTATCGACAGTGTTGCCGAGGATCTGATTACCGAACTTGCGCGCGCCCGTTGGTTTTCGGTTATGGCCCGCAACACCAGTTTCACCTACAAGGGCAGGACCATCGATCCCCGGGAGGTCGCGCGCGAGGCCGGCGTCCGCTACGTTGTCGAAGGCAGCCTGCGCAAAGCCGGCAACCGGGTGCGCATCGGCTGCCGTCTCGTCTCCGGCGAAAGCGGCGAGCAGCTGTGGGCCGATCGCCTCGGCGGGACATTTGAGGATTCGTTCGACCTCCAGGATCGCCTGATCGAACGGGTGATCGGATCGGTCGAGCCGGTGTTGCGGGTCACCGAGGTTGCGCGGGCCTGCAAAAAGCCCGAAGCGGAGCGCGATGTTTATGAGCTGACCCGGTCGGCCCTGGTTGCCGCTTTCGCCGAGACCCCGCCCGACAATGCCGAGGCGCTGCGTTTGTTGGCAAAGGCGCTCGATGTCGACGAGGGCTACCCGACCGCCAATGCGCTGGCCGCCTGGTGCCACCAACAGCGCCATCTGATGGAATGGTGCGAGGCCACCCAAACCGACCGGCAAGAGGCGCAGCGTCTGGCGCGAACCGCGATTGCCCGCGGGCCCGATGTGCCATTGGCGCTGGCGGTCGGCGGGGCGGTTTGCGCGATGCTGACCCGCGACCATGACGCCGCACTGGCCGCGGTCGACCGGGCGACGATGCTGAACCCGAACGCCGCCATCGTGCTGGCCTTTGACGCGCTGACCCGGGCGGTGTGCGGGGATTATGCGAAAGCCATTGCGCATGCCGACAAGGCGCTGGGCCTAAGCCCGTTCGAGCCGCTCGGCTACCACGCCGCTCTGGCCGGCGCCTTTGCTCATTTGCTGACCGGGCATCCCGAACAGGCGCTGCCGCTGGCGCACAAGGCGGTCGAAGGCAATCGAAATTTCGCCTTTTCCTTTGTCGTTCTGGCGCTGGCCTGTGCGCGGCTCGAGCGTGCGCCCGAAGCGGCCGCCGCCGTTGCCCAACTGGTGCGATTGGCGCCGCGGTTTCACCTTGCGCGGCTGCGCCGGATCCGCTTTGCCGACGGCGAACGCCTGCAAGCCGATCTTGAATTGTTGCGGGCCGCGCATCTCCCTGAGTGAGCGAGACGATTTGCCTCACGAATTCGCTGCTTCGCGGCGGGGCGGTCTGTTAACGTTTGCCGGCAGGCGTCGGACGTGACCGACTTCACATAATAATCGCCCAGCGCGACGCATGTTTGCCGGGTGATGGACAGAATTGAGACGAGCGTGTCGGAGGATTCGCGAGACCGGGTCCGGCGCCGTCTGGCGGCGATTCTGGTCGCCGGTTACGGGCGGGCGGTCGCCGGAGACGAGCGTGAGAGCCTTGCCGACGTCGTGGCGCTGTTGCGCGAGGTCGTCGAGCCGGTGGTCCGGGATTACGGCGGACATGTCGTCAACTCGACCGGCGAACGGGCGCTGACCGAATTTGACAGCGTCGTCGAGGCGGCGCGCTGTGCCGTGGCGCTGCAGCGTGCGGTCGATGAACGCAACACCGCCCGTCCCCACGAGCAACAGATCGCGCTCCGGATCGGCCTCAATCTCGGCGACATCATCGCGACCGAAGACGACATTTTCGGCGACGGGGTCAATATCGCCGCGCGCGTCGAGGCGTTGGCCGAGCCCGGCTGCATTTGCGTCTCGGGGATTGTCCACGACCAGATCGTGGGCAAGGTCGATCTAGACTTTGTCGATCTCGGTCCGCAGAACCTCAAAAACATCAGCCGACCGATCCGCGTCTACCGGATCGGTCAACCCCGGGCGGCGCCGGCGGTTGGGGCAGCCTCGCCGCGTCCGGCCGCTGCCGTCGGCGCGCCTCGGTTCGACGACCGCCGCGCCATCGCGGTATTACCGTTCAACAATTTCAGCGACGATCCCGAGCAGGAATTTTTTGCCGACGGGATCACCGAAGACATCATCTCCCTGCTCGCCGGCTGGCGCGCCTTTCCGGTCATCGCCCGGCAATCGACCTTTACCTATAAGGGGCAGGACGTCGACATCAAAAAAGTCGGCGAGGAACTCGGCGCCTTTTACATTGTCGAAGGCAGCGTGCGCCGATCAGGCCATCGGGTGCGGGTGACCGCGCAGCTGATCGAGGCCCCGAGCGGTCATCACATCATGGCCGAGCGCTATGATCGCGATCTGACCGATCTGTTCGAATTGCAGGACGAGGTCACGCGCGCCATCGCCGGCGCGATCGAACCCGAATTGCTGAAATTCGAGCGCGAACGCATCGCCGAGCAGCCGCAGCACAATGAGGACGCCTACGCGCTTTACCAGCGCGGTCTGTGGCACCATTACCGCCAGAACCAGACCGACAACGCCGAGGCGCAAAGCTGTTTCCGCCGCGCGCTCGAACTCGACGCGAATTATCCGCAGGCCACGGCCGCCTTGTCGATCGCGCTGACGAGTGCCGCGATGATCGGCTGGGCCGCCGAGCGCACCGCCGGGTTCGAGGAAGCCCTTGGTTTCGGGCAGAAGGCGGTGGCGCTCGATCCGCGCTATCCCAACGCCCATTTTGCACTCGGTCTGGCCTGCATGTGGACCCGCCGCTCCGAACGCGGGATTGCGGCCTTCGAGGATGCGATCCGGCTCAATCCGAGCTTTGCCGCCGCGCATGTGCTGCTCGGCCATATGTATCTTTACGCCGGCCGGCCGCAGGAGGCGATCGAACAGGCGCAAAAGGGCATTCGTCTCAGCCCCTCCGACCCGCGCTTGTTCATCTGGCTGCCGACCCTGGCCGCGGCGCATTACCAGATGCGCAATTATCCCGCCGCAATCGAGGCCGGGCGCCGGTCGTGGTCGCTCAACCGCAATTGGCCGCATGGATTGCGCTATGTGGTCGCCGGCCTCGCCCAGCAGGACCGCATCGCCGAAGCCCGGGAAGCGCTGGCTGATCTCAAACGCGCCGACGCCAATCTCGAGGCCTCGGCCACAGTTTTACGCCGCGTCTACAACGATCCGGCGGCGATCGAGCATATTCTCGACGGGCTGCGCAAAGCCGGCTTCGAGTAGGGATCGCGAAAGCTGGGCTGAGAGCAGCACACCACTCGGCGGCTTACGATCGGCGCGGCCCCCGCGCGGGCCGCGAACCACAACCGAAACGCTCGTCGCTGTCCGCTTGTGGATGCCGGTTTGCCGGCGCCGGCATCATTGAGAAGGGATCGGCTTTAGATATTGATCGGGACCCGGCGCAGCATCCACCAGTGCAGCCCGGGGATGGTCAACAGTCCCGCGAGCAAGATCGCGATCGAAGGCGGCTCCGGAACCGGCGGATTGTCCTCGGCCGGGTCGGCGTCGGCAAGCATCAGCGGCGGGCAGGTGCCGTCGGTCGCGGTGCATGGGATGGTGGTAAAACCGACAAAGGTGGTCGGGTTGAGGATCTACGAGGGGATCATCAAATCGGGCAGCTGCGAGCTCGCGGTCAGATCGGCAATGTCGTCGCCGGCCTCGGCGAGTTGGCTTGTCGTCTGGAACTGTTCGACCGGGGTGCCGCTGCCATTGTCGGTTTCGAACTCGAAGGTATAGGTGCCGCCGGCGAGCAACAGATCGGGACGGCCGCTCGTGCAACCCTCGGAGTTCTGCTGGCAGACGGCGATCGTATATCCGAGGGTTGCGCCGTTGACAAATGTGCCCTTTGTAAAGTCGAGGGTGATACTGGACCCGCTGCACAGGGCCTCACACGTGACGTTGCCCGGCACCCCGGTGCTGCCGCTGGTCACCGCAAAAGTGCCGGATTCGAACAGCACCCCCTCCGGCGCGGCCAATGTCAATTTGAGCAGAAATTCGCCCGGCCGGCCCGGCGCGACAAAGCCGACCGTGAACGGTCCCGGCGAGCTTCCTGGCGCAACCACCCGGGCGTCGACCTCGGGGATCGGATTGACAAAGCCACTCGGATCAAGCACGCGCCCGGTCTGCAACGCATTCAGCTGGTCGGCAGCCCCGCTTTTCAAATTGTTGAGCACGGTGCCCAGCGACGACAGGGTGCGGGTGTCGCCGGCGGTCATCAGATTGCTGGGCGGCGATCCGGGGTTGAATTGATCCATATGGTTGAGCCCGAGATTGTGACCGAGCTCATGGGCAACCGTATCCGGGCGCCCGCTGACGGGGCTTAGCGAATTGGCGGCGATCGCAACCCCGTTGTTATTGATCCAACTGAAGCCGTAAAGCGTGCCGCCGGGCGGTGTGACCGGCATCAGCGTGTTGACGTAAAACATGTTGATCGTTGACGGGTTCCCATTCAATGGCGGCGCCGGGGAGGGCGGCAGCCCCTCCGAGATCCCGCTTTGGTCGGAGAGGGTTTGAAACTGGGTACTGGTCAGCGGGTTCGAGTTGGCGTTGACGCTCAAGGTCAGAAATTGACCGGCATTGGGATACTGAACCGCCGGCAAAAAGGTGATGTCGAGCCCGATCTGGTTCCAGATTGCGCGGGTGACGTTGACACCCGAGGCGATGGGGCCGATCGCACCGACCGCTGCCGTCTTGTAATTCTGTCCCAGGCTGTTGATCGGAGCGCTGCCGGTTGTGGTGCCGGCCGCGCCCGAGCAGATGTCGATCGGTTGCACGGTTATGTAATCGGTGATCGGCGCCGCGAGCGCGCCGCCCGCGGCCAGGCAGGCGCTGCCAAGAACGACAAAAAATGCAAAAATGGCGGCGCCCCGGTTGCGACCTATAGGCATAAACACCGATCTCCCTTACGCGCCTTAGGGGTATGTTCTTGTCAGGTCGGCGCGAGATGTCGCGTTCCATGCAAAATTCGTGCGAACGACATTAAGGATTAAGCCGGCTCAATTTTCTCGCGGCCGCGCATGGCCTTTGTCAATTTTTCCGACAGGTATTGGACGGGCAGGGTTTGATCCGCATCCGGATGTCAATAAGAAAAACGCGCTATGCCAATAGGTTAGAGATTTGGCGTGCGAGCAAGCAGGTCGTCGGAATTTCTTACATTCGTTAATCATTTTTTTGACAAACCGAGTGGAACGGGCTTGCCCAATTGCACCAGAATTGCCTAAAGTTTTGCGCAATCTGAAGCTGAAGGCGTCGCGCAGTCAGCCCCGCTGGGGAGGCAACATCGTGCACATTCCGTCCAGTCTCTTACGGATCGCGCTTGTCATCGCGGCGCTGGTAGGGATTGGCGCCATCGCACCGGCGCGGGCCGGCGACGGCGGCGCCGATGCCGGCACCGTGCAGAGCATCCTCAACACGATCTGTCTTGACGTCAGTCAGAGCCCGTGTCCGCAGCTGCCGACGGTCAGCCAGGGGGTCCTCGAGCTCGCCGGGCTGCTTAACACACGGCCGGAGGCGATGCGCGCCGATGTCAAGGTGGCGGGCAGTGCGCTTTATGCCGGTAATACGCTGACGCAGTCGCCGCCGGCGCTGTCGAGCCTGACGCCGCTCGCCTTTGTCGGTGCGGCGACCGCCGGCGGGCAGGCGGTTCCGACCCCGATCTACGATCCCCGAGCGAACAGCTTTTTCTATGCGGTGATGACCCCCGGCGACGTCGGCGGCGTTGAGCAGCCGGTGACATTGAATTTATTTTACGACTACTTGCTGCGCACGACGCCGACCTTTATCGCCGGTCAGGTGGTCGCGAAATTGTCGCTGCCCTTGGTTGTCTTGCGCCCGGACGGCAGCGAATTGGCGGTGTGCGGTGCCGCAGGCTGTCCCGCCAGCGTCGCGACATTGACCGTCAAAGCGACGTGCACCGGCGGCGCCGCTTGCCTCAAAGGCTATGTCACCGGCGATTTCACCGGGACCGGCGCCCAAGCGACCTATGCGGCGGAGGATCTCGGGATCGGATTGGGCGCTTCATACGGCAAATCGGTGATTTCGACGCAACCGCATGCGAGTTTTGCGGTTCAGGTCCCGCTGGTCGTGACCGCGGCCAATGATGCGCCCTATTTCAACGGCTTTCTGAACCCGATTACCGCCGCTCCGGCGTTTTCGAACGATCAGATCGGCCATCTCACCCCGGTGCTGGGGACCGGAGTATCGGTCGGTGTTGCCCCGTATGCGGCGCCGCTGTGCAGCAATCCTGCCGGCACCGCCTGTCCCGCGCCGCCGGCGCCTGCGCCCGCCTCGACTTATGGCTTTTGCGCCAGTTTCTCCAACAATTTCACCAGCCCGATCGGCAAGCCGGCGCCGGCGGTCGCCGCCTATGTGCAAATCGGAATTGACGGCGAAACCCTGGTCTCGACGCCGGTGCCGCCATTTTCGCCGGGAACGACCGCGGCGAGCTGTCCGTTCTGAGGGCGACGCGAAGTCGGAATGACCAGGGTGTGACGACCTCCGCAGATCGGGTTGGGGGTCAACCGTGATCGCGCTCGTGATCGTCGGCAGCCTGGTGGCGGTGGCGGTGTGGGAGCTCTGTCGGCCGCGGCGGCGGCGCGAATTTCCGGCCGTCGCGCGGCGCCTGGCCAATCTCGGGATGTGGCTGGCCAATCTCGCGCTGGCCGCGCTGTTTTTCGCCCCGGCCGACACGTTTCGCGCGCAATTCGAGACGATCTTCGGCATCGAACTGCCGCGCTGGCCGATCGCCAACCCGCTGGCCGGCTTTGTCGCCGCCTTTCTGCTGCTCGATTTGTTGATTTACCTCGTGCATCGCTGCCAAGACGCCGTGCCGTGATTATGGCGGCTGCACGCGCTGCACCATTCCGATCCCGATGTCGACGTGACGACCTCGGTGCGTCACCATCCCTTCGAATATCTGCTCGCGACCGCCGTCTATTGGCTGACGACGGTGGTCTTCGGCCTGCCGATGGCGGCGGTCACCGGCCACGCCCTTGTCGTGTTTGCCGCCGCGGCGCTGACCCACGGCAATATCCGGTTGCCGCAACCGGTCGAGCGATGGTTGCAGCCGGTGGTCATCACCGTGGATCTGCACCTGGTGCACCACTCGATTGTCCCCGCCGAGTACAACGCCAATTTCGGCGGTGTGCTGTCGGTCTGGGACCGGATGTTTGGCACCTATTTGGCGCTGCCACGCGGCAAGGTGACGGATTTGAGGTTTGGCGTGGCGGCGCTGCCCCGCACCGACGGGATCAAGCCCTGGGCGATGCTTGCGACCCCGTGGCGTCTGGGGCGTCGTGCGAGGCGGGCGCCGGTCGCCGGCTAATCGGCACTCGCCGAGGTGCCGGTCAGCATCTCGGCCTTGCGGTCGAGGGCCGCGACCAGGCCGTCAACCCCCTGATGGCGCAGGATATCGGCAAATTCGGAGCGATGGGTCGCGACCTCGCTGATCGAGCCGTCGAGATAGATGTCGCCGATCAACCAGGTGTCGCCGTGCTGCCGCAACAGGTAATCGACCTCGACCGGCTCGCCGTTCGATTTGATGATGCGGCTGGTGACGATGACCCCGTAAGGGCTCTGCCGCTCACCGGTCACGTCGAGCTTTTGCCCGTGATAGCTGTCGAAGCGATCGGCATAGACCGCCGAGATGTACCGGCCATAACTGTCGGTAACTTGCTGCTGCTGGGCCGGGGTCAAATTCGACCAGCCAAAGCCGAAGGCCAGCCGCGCCATATAGGGCAGGTCAAAGCTGCGGCGGATCACCGGCGTAAGCTGGGCATAGCGTCCGCTGCCGCCCAGGATCGAGCCGCTCTTCATCGTGGCGAGCAGATTGCTGTACAGGTTCTGGACGGTGGCCCCGGGATCGCTCGCCGCCATGCCCACTCCCGACCAGGCGCCGAGCGTTAAGGACGCCGCGAGGACGGCGGCCAAGGGCGCCTTTCTGACGATCGCGACCAGCCTCTGCCTCGCGGCGGCGACCGTTCTGCCTGAGCCGTTAAACATGGTCGATCCCAGTATGATGGTGCTCTCGGCCGCAGAGATACGTTCGCCGGTCTCCAAATCAAGGACATGGCTGGCCTGCGAGCGGCACAGCCCGGCCGCGATCGTCGCCGCTGCAACCCTGGCGCTTATCGATCGCCGCCAAAAACCGCGGTGTGCGGCGATCCACCCGCTGCGACGGTCAGGGTTCTCGCCAGCCCGTTGAACATGGTCAAATTTTCGCGATTTGACGCGGTTTCCCGCTGCCGGTGACGGGTTAAGCTCGCGCCATGCAATCTCCGTTCGACCTGTTGGCGTTGCTGCTGGCTCTGGCCGCGTTCTTCGGATACCTGAACCAGCGCTTTTTGCGTCTGCCGCTGACGGTCGGCCTGCTGTTATTGGCGCTGATCGGGACCGTCGGTCTGATCGCCATCGATGGTGCGATGCCATCGCTCGGCATCAAGGCGGCGATCCGCGCCGTGCTGACCGCGGTCAACTTCCCGGTGGCGCTGCTCAACGGTTTTTTGGCGTTTTTGTTATTCGCGGGCGCGCTCGAAGTCGATTTCAAGGAGCTGTTTGCGCGCAAATGGACAATTCTGGCGCTGGCTTTTCTCGGCACCGTACTCTCGGCTGGGCTCGTCGGCGTCGCCCTGTTCGGGGTGTCATGGGCGCTGCGGATGGATATTCCGGTCGCGTGGTGCCTGGTGTTTGGCGCGCTGATCTCGCCGACCGACCCGGTGGCGGTGCTGCTGGTGTTGCGCCGGGTCGGGATTTCCGAAGCGTTGCAGGCGGTGATCGCCGGCGAGAGCCTGTTCAACGACGGCATCGGCGTCCTGTTGTTCACGCTGCTGTTGTCCTTGGCGACGAGCGGGGCGGCGCACGGCCCGATGGCGATCGCGAGCGCTTTTCTGGTCTCGACCGTCGGCGGGGGTCTGCTCGGTCTGGCGCTGGGCTACCTCGCCTTTTTGTTGATCGCCGGGGTCGATGAGTACAATGTCGAGTTGATCATCTCGCTGGCCCTCGTCACCGGCGTCTACAGCCTCGCCGGAATGTTGCACGTTTCGGGCCCGGTCGCGGTGGTTGTGGCGGGGATCCTGATCGGCAATCACGGCATGGAGCGCGCGATGAGCGAGCGCACCCGGCGCCATCTGAAGACCTTCTGGCTGATGGTCGACGACACGCTTAACGCGCTGTTGTTTCTGCTGATCGGTGTCGAGATCGCGGCGATCGATGTGCAGCGCCGCGCCCTGATCGCCACCGCGGCGATGATCCCGATCGTTCTGCTCGCGCGATGGGTCAGCGTCACCGCCTCGGCGCTGCCGTTGGGTCTGCGCTTGCCGGGGCGGTTGGGCGGTTCGGTGGTCTTGACCTGGGGCGGCTTGCGCGGCGGGATTGCGGTGGCGTTGGCGCTGTCATTGCCGGGGCCGGCCTACAAGGACGCGCTGTTGACGATCGCCTACGGGGTGGTCGTGTTTTCGATCGTGGTTCAGGGTCTGACTTTCGAATGGGTGGCGCGCCGCACCCTGCCGCTCGAGCCGGGCTCGGCTTCGTCCGAGGAAGGCTGAACTTCGGTTGCGCCGGCGCTATATGTCGGCCACGATCGTGTCGGCCGCGATCGGGGAATGCCGCCAGGGACATCCGCGATGGATAAAAAGGTCCACATCAATTTCTGGTATGTGATCGCCGCGATCCTCGGGATCTTGTGGATCCAAAGCCTCTATATCGAGAGCACCCAGCGCACGCCGATCCCGTACAGCAAGTTCCAGACCTTGCTCAACGAGGACAAGATCAGCCAGGTCGAGATCGGCCCGAATTATATTACCGGCACCCTGAAAAAAGCCGAGCCCGACGGTTTAAAGGATTTCATCACGGCGCGGGTCGCGCCCGATTTGGCGCAGGCGCTCGACAAGCACGGGGTCACCTATAGCGGGGTGGTCGAGAATCATTTCATCCGCGACCTGTTATCGTGGATTTTGCCGGCCATCGTGTTTGTGGCGATCTGGATGTTTGCGATCCGCCGGCTCGGGCAAGGCGGGCTCGGCGGGGTCATGCAGATCGGCAAAAGCCGCGCGCGGATTTATGTCGAAAAGGAAACCAAGGTCACGTTCGCCGATGTCGCCGGCGTCGACGAGGCCAAGGCCGAGCTCGAAGAAATTGTGCATTTTCTTAAAGACCCGACCACCTATGGCCGGCTCGGCGGTCGGCCGCCCAAGGGGGTTTTGCTGGTCGGACCGCCGGGTACCGGTAAGACCCTGCTCGCCCGTGCCGTCGCCGGCGAGGCCGGGGTGCCGTTTTTCTCGATTTCGGGCTCGGAATTTGTCGAAATGTTTGTCGGCGTCGGGGCGGCACGGGTGCGCGACCTGTTTGAACAGGCGCGCCAGCACGCGCCGGCGATCATCTTTATCGACGAGCTCGACGCGCTCGGCCGCGCCCGCGGACCGTTTGTCGGCGGCGGCCAGGACGAAAAGGACCAGACCCTGAACCAGCTTCTGGCCGAACTCGACGGCTTCGACCCGTCGAGCGGGCTGGTCTTGCTCGGCGCCACCAACCGGCCCGAAATCCTCGATCCGGCTCTGTTGCGCGCCGGCCGCTTTGACCGCCAGGTATTGGTCGACCGGCCGGACAAACGCGGTCGGCAGCAGATCCTGGCGGTGCATTTGCGCAAGGCCAAGCTCGCCGCCGATGTCGATCCCGAGCAGATTGCGGCGCTGACCCCGGGCTTTACCGGCGCCGATCTCGCCAATCTGGTCAACGAGGCCACCCTGCTCGCCACCCGGCGCGGCGCCGAGGCCGTCGCAATGCAGGATTTCAACAACGCCATCGAGCGGATCGTAGCCGGACTGGAAAAACGCAACCGGCTGTTGAACCCGCTCGAGCGGCGCGTCGTCGCCTATCACGAGCTCGGCCATGCGCTGGTCGCGCTCGCCCTGCCCGGGCTCGAAACCGTTCACAAGATCTCGATCATTCCGCACGGCATCGGCGCCCTCGGCTATACGATCCAGCGGCCGATCGAAGACCGCTACCTGATGACCCGCGCCGAGCTTGAACACAAAATGGCGGCGCTGCTCGGCGGCCGCGCTTCGGAAAAACTGGTGTTCGACGAGGTTTCCACCGGCGCGGCCGACGACCTCGCCAAGGCGACCGACATCGCCCGCGCGATGGTGCTGCGTTATGGGATGAGCGACGCGCTGGGCAATGTCGCCTATGACCGCGACCGCCAGCCCTTCCTGCAGCCCGCTTATCCGGTGCCGCAAGAGCGCGTCTACAGTGACGGCACCGCCGAGACGGTCGATCACGCCGTGCGGGCGCTGGTCGACCGGGCATTCGCGACGGCGACGGCGATCCTGCAGCACAACCGGGCTCTGCTCGACCGCACGGCCACGGCGCTGTTGCGCAGCGAGACGCTGAGCGAGCCGGAAATCGAGCAGCTGAAACGAGAGATTGCGCCGACCCCGGGCCTGCTGCCACCGCCGCTGACGCAAGAAGCGGTGGTCGCCGCCAGCGAATAGGCCGGTGCCGGGTCTCGGCCTCGAGCCCGGCGCGCCGGTCTGGCGCCGGGAGCGGGTGAGCGCCGCTTGGCGATGACGTGGCGCGGAAATCGGGCGATAATGACGGGGGGCGACGACAGCGCCTCGTCCGATCAGCGCGGCACCGAAGGATGACCTCCGCAATCGTCGCCGAACCCCGCGATGCAACCGACGCCGTCCGCGACCGGACGCGTCGCCGCGGCGTCACCCGCACCCTCAACGCTGCCCTTGCCCATCATCAAGCCGGCCGCCTGGCGCGAGCCGAAACCCTC
This sequence comes from Alphaproteobacteria bacterium, assembly GCA_021324875.1. Classification (GTDB taxonomy): domain Bacteria; phylum Pseudomonadota; class Alphaproteobacteria; order ATCC43930; family CGMCC-115725; genus AP-15. Next base: position 6,896 of record JAJPIH010000388.1, on the reverse strand, counting down.
TACCGTAAGGCGCTGGCAAAAGACCCGGACAATCCGGACGCGCTGCATCTTCTCGGCGCGCTGGCGTTTCAGCGCGGCCAGTTTCGCGAGGCAATCGCGCTGATCGAGCGCGCGCTTCCCGCACTCGACGCCCTGCCCGAGGCGCATGTCAATCTTGGCAATGCGCTCTTGGCGGTCGGCGAAACGGCGCGCGCCGGCGAGAGTTATCACCGGGCGGTGGCGCTCGACTCGGCTCATGGGCTCGCTCACAGCAATCTGGCGCGGGTGTATTTGGACCAGGGCGATTACGGCACGGCACTCGCCCATGCCGAACGCGCGCTCGCACAAGCGCCGGATTTTCTCGGCGCGCGGGCAAACTTTGCCGAGGCGCTGATGGGTTTGCGGCGGTTTGCCGAGGCCGAGGCGGTGCTGCGGCAGGCCCTGCAACTGGCCCCCGAGCAGCCCGCCCTGCTGCGCAATCTTGGCCGGGTTCTGGCGCGGCAATCGCGGTTTGCCGAGGCCGCAGAGAGCCTCGAAAAGGTCGCGGCGTACGCCCCCACCGACCCCTCCGCGCAGTTCGAGCTGGGCCGGGTGCTGTGCGCCGCCGGGCGTCCAGCGGAAGCCGCCGAGAGCTATCGCCGGGCTTTGGAATTGGCGCCGGGGAGCGCCGAAGCCCACCTTGCCCTGGGCGAGGTGCTGGAGGCCTTGGGTCAGCCGGAAGCCGCGGCCGACAGCTATCGGCGAGCGATCCAGTTAAAGCGGCAGTGGAATATCGACCTGCAGCCGAAGCTGGCCGAACCCGACATCGAGCCGGACGGCCCGCGCGCGGCGGTGGAGGATGCCGGGTCGACGACGCAAATCGGTGTGCTGCTGCAGCCGGCCGCGAACGCCACTCTGACCAGCGCCCATATTCGCCTCGGCATGGCGTTGCTTGCCCAAGGCCAATTCGAGGACGCGATCGAATGTTTCCGACAGGCGATCGCCGAGCACCCGGCCACGGCTGCGGGCTATCATTGTCTGGGGGTGGCGCTGCACGCCCAAGCTCGCGCAGCCGAGGCCGTCGCGGCTTTGCGTCACGCCATCGCCTTGCAGCCAAACTATGCCCAGGCGCATAACGACCTCGGGGTCGTCTACCATGGGCAGCACGAGATCGACGCGGCGATCGAATGCTTTCGCCGCGCCGGTGCGGTGAAGCCGGATTTCGCGCTGGCCTATTACAACCTCGGCAACACTCTGCTCGAACAATCACGCCTCGATGAAGCCGCGGCCAGCTATCGCCACGCGATCGAGGTGCAGCCCGATTTCGCGCAAGCCTACAGCAATCTCGGCCGCGTGCTTGGGATCCAAGGTCGGATCGACGAGGCGGTGGCCGCCCATGAGCGCGCGATTGCCCTCAAACCGGGCGATCCGGCCGCCCTCAACAATCTCGGCGCTCTGTTCAAGGAATTGGGCAGGCTCGACGCCGCGATCGACGTGTTTCGCCGGGCGCTGGAAGCAAATCCGGACGATGCCGCCGCCTGTAACAATCTCGGCACGGTCTATATGCTCCAGGGGCAGGGCGAGGAGGCGATCGCCGCTTATCGGCGCGCGCTGGCGCTTGATCCCGAATTGGTAGAAGCGCTGTGCAACCTCGGCGAAATTTTGAGTGACCGGGGCGATTTGAGCGAGGCGCTGGCGTGTTTGGAGCGGGCGAGGGCGCTCGACCCGGAGAATGAAGGGGCGCTGGCCCGCTGTTTTCGCCTCCGCCAGTCACTGTGCGACTGGCGCGGCTCTGACGCGCTCGAAGCACAGCTGAGACGGGGCGGGCCCTCGCCGCGGGCGCTGTCCGTCCCGTTTATCCTGCTCGGCGCCCACACCACGGCCGAGGAGCAGCTGGATCGCACCCGGCCCTTGGCGCAACTGCTGGAGCAGCGGGACGCGAAACCGTTTGCGCGGCGTCGAGCCCGGGCCGGCGAGCGGCTGCGCATCGGGTATCTGTCGGCCGATTTTCGGCAGCATCCGGTCGGGTATTTATGCGCCGGGCTGATCGAGCAGCACGACCGCGACGGTTTCGAGGTGTTCGGCTATTCCTACGGCCCCGATGACGGCGGCCCGATGCGCCAACGGTTTGTCAAGGCGTTTGACCGCTTTATCGACATCCGCCAGATGCCGCATCGCAGCGCAGCCGAGCAGATCTACCGGGACGGAATCGACATTCTGGTCGACCTGACCGGTTATACCTGGGCGTGCCGGCCGAAGATCCTCGCCCATCGCCCGGCCCCGGTGCAGGTCAACTATCTCGGCTATCCGGGGACGATGGGCGCCGATTTTGTCGATTACATTCTGGTCGACCCGATCGTCGCGCCGCCAGCCGACCAGCCTTATTTCACCGAAAAGCTGGTGCAGTTGCCGTTCACCTATCAATGCAACGACAATCTGCGGCCGATTGCGGCCGAGACCCCGACCCGGGCGGCGTATCGCCTGCCCGCGCACGGCTTTGTGTTCTGTTGCTTTAACAACAGTTACAAAATCACGCCCGAGATCTTCGACATCTGGATGCGGCTGTTGCGGGCGGTGCCGGGCAGCGTGTTATGGACGCTGATCATGCCGGCCCTGGCGCGGGACAATCTGATGCGCGAGGCGGCGGCGCGCGGGGTCGAGCCGCGCCGCATCGTGATGGCCAACGGCGAGCCCTTGGCGCAGCATCTGGCGCGCCATCGGTTGGCCGACCTGTTTCTCGACACGCTGCCCTATAATGCCCATACCACGGCGAGCGATGCGCTGTGGGCGGGTCTGCCGCTGGTGACCTGCATCGGCAACACCTTTCCCGGCCGGGTCGCCGCCAGCCTGCTGCATGCTGTCGGCCTGCCCGAGCTCGCTACCGCTTCATTAGCGGAATACGAGGCGCTGGCCTTGCGGCTCGCCCGCGATCCCGGGCTGCTCGCCGGGTTTCGCGAGCGCCTGGCGCGCAACCGGCTGACCTATCCGTTGTTCGACACGGCACGGTCGGCGCGGGCGATCGAATGGGCGTTTCGCGAGATGCACCGGCGCCATGCCGCCGGGCTGCCGCCCGCGCCGTTTGCGGTTCCCGACCCGGGCGGGACGCCGCCGGCCTGATCGGCGCCGCGCCCGCCGGGTCAACCGCCGCGCGGCTATTCGGCCGCCGCTTGCAGCGGCGAATAGGGTGCAGCCAGCACCGCGGCGGCTTCCTTGGCGACCCGCGTGCCTTCAAAGAAGCGCGGGTTCTGGGTGCCCCACAATCGCACCGCATTGGCAAAGGTGAAATCGCGAAAATCGTCTTCTGACAACAGCCCGTCTTCGACCAGCTCATAGGCTTCGGGCACCGGCATCAGCATGTCGGGCACATCGAAATGGCCGATATCCGAGCTGAACAGCGCATTGATGCGGGCGCCAAACGGGTTGACCTTGCTGAACGCGACCGCGTTCAGGCGATCGTCGGATTCGCACCCGAAATAATAGGGCGTGGCGTAGAGATCGATCCAATCCTGCTTTTTGGTGATGTTGCAGGCCGCATAATCGTCATGGACCGGGACGCCGCCGTCGAGATTGTCTTCTTCGCGGGAAGGCCAGCCGTCGCGGCGGTCGAGCTCGGCGGCGATGTCGCGATAGCCGTACTGGTCGACATAGCGGCGCAACAGGCTGCGGTCGAGCTTGTCGGGGTGCATATAGGCCAGCCCCTTTGCCCCGCGGCGCTCCCAATGCTCGATCAGATCGGCAAACAGCTGGCAGGCCCAGCCGACCCCGCCTTCAAGAAACGCAAAGCGCAGATCGGGGAAGCGGCGGGTCACGCCGCCGAGGAACAGCGCCTTGGCGACGGCGTGCCCGGCCGCGGCAAAGTGGCCGATATGGTTGAAGGTGAAATTCGACGGCGAGTTGCGCAGCCCAAAACCGCGTCCGCCGGTGTGGAAGGTCGGCGCGATCTTGAGCTCCCGGCAGCGCTGCCAGACCGCGTCGTAATCATAGGCGCTGTCGATGCCAAACTGGTCAAAGGCCACCGTCGGGCGGCCGGGATCGGCATTGGGCAGCGGGCGGACGATGCCGCTGCCACACATGCAGACCTTGGCGCCGAGTTCCCGGGTGACAAAATCGAGCTCGGCGATCGCCTCATCCGGAGTGTGCATCGGAATGACCGCGGCCGGGCTCATCCGGTCGGCGAGATCGCGGAAATATTCCGCGGTGACGATGTTGAAGCCGCGAATCACCGCACGCCGGGTCTCGCCATCGGGAATGCGATGGATGCCAAGCCCTGCGGTCGGATAGATCACCGCAAAATCGATGCCCAATTCGTCGAGCCGGTCATAGAGCATGCGCGGCAGCATGGCGGTCGCGCGGTCGCGCGTATTGGTCGACTGCCGCCCCCAATAACCTTCCATCGCGATGCCGCGCCGCGCCCGTTCCGCGATCGACAGCGACAAGGCGTCGGGAATGCGGCGCTGGGCGGCGAGAAACCCGTCGGCCGATTTGTCGCCGGCCACCCGGCGCATGCGTTCAGCGAAGACCGGCGTGTATTCGATCCAATGCCCATCGGCGTCGATGATCGGATGGTTCAATCGTGACCGGATTTCGGCGGGGCTCGCATGCGCGCTCATTCTTCTCCTCCTGAAAGCCGGCGGAAATGCCGACATGATTAAAAAAACAGCCTAAAGGCGCCGGCAAGCCAAGTCAAACCGCGGCGGCCATTGGCGCGGATGCGCAGATCTGCATCTTGGCGGTCGGGGTCTTCCCCGCGCGGCCGAACCGCCGATGCACGGCGCTCAGTTCGCCGGCTCGCGCGCGTGCGGCGAGGCTTCGACGCGATGGCGGGCAAGGATCTCGCCGAGTTCGGGGCGGCACGAGCCGCAATTGGTGCCGGCCCGCAGCGCCCGGCCGAGTTCGGCGAGGGTGGTCAGCCGGTCATTGGCGATGGCGCGCTGCAAGGTCTTCAGGCCCACCGCAAAACATGCACAGACAATCGGCCCGGGATCGTCGCCGGCGAGCGATCCGGCGGGCAGTCCGGCGAGAAGCTGGGAGCGCGCCGCGCCTTCGACGGCGGCGTCGAGCATGGCCGCGAGCCCCCGGCGATCGGGCAAGAACGCATCCTCGGCGGCGAGAAACAGACAGGCATCGAGCCGGCCGTCGACCAGTCGGGCATAACGAAACGCGCCGCGGCCGGGATCGGCAAAGGCGATCAGCTCCGCCTGCCGCGGCGCATCGAGCAGGGCGCCGACCCATGCGTCGGACAGCGACTCCGACAACGGCGTCCAGCCGGCGAGATCATAGGCATGACCCTCGGCCACCGGCACGCGCGCCCAGTAGAACGCGCCGGCTAGCGGTGTCGCGCGGCGCCGCAGCAGAAAGCCGCGCCAGCGCGTTTCCACCGCGGTCACGCGCACCGGCGTCGCTTTCAATTCGGGCTGTCCCGAGACCGGATCGGTGGCGCCGCCGACCAGCGCGTCGATTGGCCCCGCCGAGCTGAACGCGTCCGACCAATGCATCGGCGCAAAGACGCTGCCGCGCCGCTGATCGGCGACGAACCGGATGCGCATCACCGCGGCGCCATCGCGGCTTTCGACCCGCGCCAGGCCGCCATCATGCAGACCCAAAGCCTCGGCGTCGTCGGGGTGCATCTCGAAGAGCGGCTCGCCGCGATGCAGCAACAAACGCGGCACGCGGCCGGTGCGCGTCATCGTATGCCACTGGTCGCGCACCCGGCCGGTGTTCAGCAGCAATGGCCGGCTCGCGGCCAGAGGCGGCTCGACCGGCCAGCGCAGCGGGGTGGGCACGAAATTGGCGCGGCCATCGGCGGTCGGAAAGCCCTGAGCCCCGCCCAACAGGCGCAGGCTTGGGGCCGGAGGCGAGGTGGCGCGCGGTACCGGCCATTGCACCGGTGCAAGCGCATCGTACTCGGCGTCGCTGAGTTCGGCGAGCGCGCCAATGTCGAACCGTCGCGCACCGTCATTCTCAAACGCGGACAGCGCGGCATGTTCGCGGAAAATGTCGGCGGCCGAGCGATAGGAAAAGGCGTTTGCCCAGCCGAGGCGACGCGCCACCTCGGCCAGCATCCACCAATCGGCCGCGCCTCGCCCGGTGCCGGGCGAAACGCGCGCTGGCGCGAAATCCGCCGCTCCGAATTGGTAACCGTGCCGTCCTTTTCGCCCCACCCCGCAGCCGGCAGCACGACATGCGCAAAGCGGCTGGTGTCGCTCGGCCAGCAGTCGCTGACGACAACAAACGGGCAGCCGGCAAGTGCGGCGCGCACGCGGTTGGCGCGGGGCATGCTGGCGGCGGGGTTTGTGCCCAGAACCCATAACGCCTTGACCTGCCCGTCGCGCACCGCATCGAACAGGGCGACCGCCGGCAGCCCGGGACGGGCGGCGAGGGCCGGCGCGCCCCAGAAGCGGGCCACCCGCTCGCGGTCGGCCGGCCGGGCGAAGCTCATATGCGCGGCGAGCTGGGTGGCGAGCCCGCCGACCTCGCGCCCGCCCATCGCGTTTGGCTGTCCGGTCAAGGACAGCGGGCCCATACCGGGACGGCCGATACGGCCCGTGGCCAGATGACAATTGATGATCGCGTTGACCTGGTCGGTGCCGGCCGAGGATTGATTCACGCCCTGGGAGTAAAGCGTGAGGGTGCGCTCGGTCGTCGCGAACCAATCGTAGAAGCGGGCGAGATCGGCGGCCGGGATGTCGAGGAGGGCGGCGGTCGCGGCGATTGTCGGCGCCGTCTGGCGCGCCGTCGCCAAGGCGGCGGCAAAGCCGGTCGTGCGGTCTTTGATCCAGGCGGCGTCGAGGGCGGCGTGGTCGGCGAGGTAAACCAGGAGCCCGGCAAACAGGGCCACATCGCCGCCGGGGCGCAGGGCGAGATGCAAATCGGCGATTTCACAGCTCGCGGTGCGGCGCGGATCGATGACGACGATTCGCGTGCCATGCGCCGCCCGG
>JAJPIH010000015.1 GCA_021324875.1 Alphaproteobacteria bacterium | reverse complement strand
GATCAACGGCGCCGGTCCGCCGGCGAATACCGCGGCGAGCTGAAACCCGATCGAGGCGCCGCTGTAGCGCAGGCGCGGCGTGAAGCATTCGGCGGTCAACGCCGCCAACGGCCCCCACATCAGATCGTGAAAGAAGCCGGCGATCAGCCCCGCCACAATAATCAGACCCGGGATCGCCGTATCAAACAGCGCGTAATAGGCAAACGCGAACAAGCCGGTGGCCGCGGCCCCAAACATATAGACCTGCCTGCGCCCGAACCGGTCCGACAGGTAGCCGGAAAACGGGATCGTGAACAACGACAGAAACGACATGGCGAGCAAGACCGTAAGCAGGAAGTCTCGCGGCACATGGACGACCTGGAGGCCATAGGTAAAAATAAAGGCGGTGTAGATATAGATCGGACCCATCTGTCCCATCCGCGCGAGAGCGGTGAGGATGATTTCCCGCGGCTGACGCTTGAATACCTCGACCACCGGGGCGCGCGCGACCCGTTCGTCGGCAATCACTTTCTGAAATACCGGCGTTTCCAGGATGCCGAGCCGGATCCACAATCCGATCACGACCATGATCAGGCTCAACCAGAATGGCACCCGCCACCCCCAGCTCAGAAACGCCGCGCCCGACAGTCGGCTGCAGGCCAGGATCGCAAGATTGGCCAGAAAGAAACCGGCCGGCCCGCCCCATTGCGGCCACGAGGCGAGCAGTCCGCGGTTCTTGTTCGATCGGGCCCACTCCATCGACAGCAGCACCGACCCGCCCCATTCGCCGCCGACCCCGATCCCCTGGATGAAACGCAGTGCAACCAATGCGATCGGGCCCCAGATGCCGATCGCTTGGTAGGTCGGCACGCAGCCGACCAGAAAAGTCGACAGGCCGGTCAGCAGCAGCGTCGCAATCAGCGCCGCCTTGCGGCCGATGCGGTCGCCGTAATGGCCGAAGATCGCAGCCCCGATCGGCCGCGTGGCGAAGCCGACGGCAAATACGGCGAAGGCCTGCAACGTGCCGATCAGCGGCTCGGAGGACGGAAAATACAGTTTTGCAAAGACGAGAGCGGCCAGCTGGCCGTAGACGAGAAAATCGTACCACTCGATCGTCGTTCCGATCGTACTGGCGATCACCGCGCGGCGCAGCTGGCGGCGGTGCTCGGCATCGGAAAGCGGAACGGCGGCAATCTCGGCCGTGGTCATCAGCGCCCCCCTGTTTATGGCCGTCCGCTGATCCGAAGCGCGCGGACGTTTGCCGCTTCTTTCAGTGGCTTCTTTCTTGAGCCGGCAACGATAGCATCGGAGCCGCCGCGACAAAAGCCGTTGCCCGGGGCATCACCACGGGCGATTGGCGCGGCTCACAGCGGCGGGGGCCATGGCGAGCCCGCGATCAGGGAAACGGCAAATCGGCAGCCCTTCTTTCCAGGGCGCGCGCAGCGCCCGGCAGATGCGCTGCGCTCGCTCCCTCAGCGGCTGCTGCCGGCGGCCAGGAGCTTCTCAGCCTCCGCCAGATCCTCGGGGCGGTTCACATTAAAGAACGGGTCGACCGGGTGGCCGGCAAAGGCGACTGTTTTGAGCCGGTAGCGACCGGTCCAGTCGTCGACCTTGCGCAACCCCTCCTCGACCATCGCCTGGCGGAGGGCGTCGCGCAAGCGAACCGGCCATAAGCCGAAGACCGGGTGGGCGCGTCCGCCCGAGGCGGCGCAGGCAAGCTCGGCGCCGGCCGCTTGCATTTCTTCGGCCAGCCGCGCGACGAGGTTTTCGGGCACAAACGGGGCGTCGGTTGCGACGCTGGCGACGTAGGGGCAATCCGGGCGCGCGGCCGCGACCCAATCGAGGCCGGCCAATACTCCGGCAAGCGGCCCGGCAAAGCCCGGCACCGTGTCGGGCACGACCGGCAGGCCGAATGACGCGAACCGCGCCGGGTCGCCGTTGGCATTGATCACCAGGGCTTCGACTTGCGGCCGCAGCCGGGCGATGATGCGCTCGAGCAGCGGCGTCCCGCCGATCGGCCGCAGCGCCTTGTCGCCGCCGCCCATCCGCCGCGATTGGCCGCCGGCGAGCAATACGCCGACGACCTTCACACCGCTTCCTCCTCGGCGCGGCTCGCCTTGCGCCGCAGCCGCGCGGGCTCATCCTCGGCCGCGCCGAGGTCGGCGTCGAAGACGATGCGCTCCGTGCCGGCGAGGGCGATAAACCGTTTGCCGCGGCCCGGCCGATCAGGGTCAAGCCCGCCTGGCGCGCCAGATCGACCCCCCAGGCGGTGAAGCCCGAGCGCGAGATCAGGATCGGTATCCCCATCTGCACGGTCTTGATCACCATTTCCGAGGTCAGCCGGCCGGTCGTGTAAAAAATCTTGCCGCTCGGCGAGACGCCGTTGAGATGCATATAGCCGGCGATCTTGTCGACGGCATTGTGGCGGCCGACATCTTCCATATAGAGAAGCGGGCGGTCTTCTTCGCACAACACGCAACCATGGATCGCCCCGGCGGCGAGGTAGAGGCTGGGCGCGGTGTTGATCTTGCGGGTCAGCGCATAGAGCCAGGAGGTGCGCAGCACCGCGTCGCGATCGAGGCGCACCTCTTCGAACTTCTCCATCAAATCGCCAAACACCGTGCCTTGCGCACAGCCCGAGGTCAGCGTCTTTTTGCGCAATTTGTCTTCGAAATCGGTCTCGCGATCGGTGCGGACGACAACGGTTTCGAGTTCGTCGTCATAGTCGATTGCGGTGATCCGGTCCTGCGGCCGGAGCATGTTTTGGTTGAGAAGATAACCGACCGCGAGATAGTGGGGATAGTCCCCGATGGTCATCATCGTCACGATCTCGCGGCCGTTCAGAAACAGGGTCAGCGGGCGCTCGACAACCACCGCGGCCTCGATCGCCTGGCCGTCATGGTCGATGCCGGCGAGGGTGCGGGTCAGACGCGGATCGTCCGGGTTCGGACGCACCGCAAATTCGGGTGTGGATCGGGGCGCGATCATGCCTCGAGGATGGGGTGCTCTGGCCGCTGGTGCAAGCCCGCCGCGGCGTCGACCGACCGCGGGTGCGGCCCGGCGGACCAGCCGTGCCGCTCAACCATGGTGAAAGTGTTTGCCGGCGCCAATGAGACCCAGCTGCGGCAAGCGCACCGATTTTGTTTCGTCGGCGACGACGCGGCCGATCACCTGAGCGGTGCGGCCGCGGCGCGCGAGAATTTCAAGGATCCGCGCACAATCGCGCGGCGCCGCGAGCACGCAGAACCCGACGCCCATATTAAAGACCTCGTACATTTCGGGCTCGCCGATCTCGCCATACCGCCGGATCAACTCGAAGATCGCGGGCGGGCGCGGCAGGTTGTCGAGCACAAAGCCGACCGGGGCGGCGACCCGCGGCAGGTTCAAAAACCCGTCGCCGGTGATGTTGACCAGCGCCTTGACGCCGGGCACCGCGCCGAGAATCTCGAGCGCCTCCGGCACATAGATCAGAGTCGGGCGCAACAATTCCTCGCCCAGCGGCACACCCAACTCCGGAAATACGTGGCCGATGCCGAACCCGGCGTACTCGAACAAGGCGCGGCGCGCGAGGCTCAGCCCGTTGGCGTGAATGCCGCTTGCGGCAATGCCGATCACCTGGTCGCCGGGTTCGAGGTCGCGACCGAGCAGGATGCGGTCGAGCGGCACCAGCCCGACCGCCATGCCGACCAGGTCGAAGCCGGTGACGACGTCCCTGAGCTGCGCAATCTCGCCGCCCGAGATCGAAATGCCGGCCTGGCGCGCGCCTTCGGCAAGTCCGGCGGCGATGGCGCCGAGCATCGTCGCGTCGGCGCGTCCGACCGCGATGTAATCGACCATGCTCAGCGGTCGCGCACCGACGCAGATCAGATCGTTGACGTTCATCGCCACGCAATCGATGCCGATCGTGTCGTATTTGTTCAGCATGTCGGCGATGACCGATTTGGTTCCGACCCCGTCGGTACAGATCGCAAGCCCGGTGCCGCCGCCGATATCGATGACATTCGCGAAATAGCCGATGCCGAGCGCCGGCGCACCGAACTCGCCCGGTTTTGGCCACGTGCCGGTGATCGTGGCGATGATCTTTTCGAGCCCGGCCTCGGCGGCGGCAATATCGACCCCGGCCTCGCGATAGCGCTGCTGCTCGCTCATGACGCGCCTTTCCCAGGTGGGCCGTTCCTAGCCGCGGACGACACCCACGGCAACCGTCGATTTGGCCTCAGCCATGCCCGATTGGCGGTGGCTCTTTGCGGCGTGGTGGGCGAAAATCGTCATGAACCGGATGATGGAGCCTGCCCTATGACCACCGCCGCCCTGGCCCTTCGCCCGCTCGGCGAACATCTCGGCACCGAGGCGCTCGGCGTCGATCTGTCGCGGCTCGATGACGACACCTTTGCCTGGATCGCCAAATCCTTTGCCGAACATCCGGTACTGGTGTTCCGCGACCAGCATCTGTCGGCCAAAGACATCGCCTCGTTTGGCCGCCGCTTCGGGATCCCCCGCAAGCATGCGCTCGTCAAATACCGCCATCCCGACTACCCGGAGGTATCGTGGCTGACCAATGTCGAGGCGGATGGGAGGATCGACTGGTACGGCGTCAAGCGCGCGACCGAATGGCACACCGATTCGACTTACGAGAAAGAACTGCCGGTTCTGGCAATGCTGCACGCGCTCGAGGTGCCGTCGAAAAAAGGCGGCACGATGTTTGCCGACATGCGCGCCGCCTATGACGCGCTGCCCGCCGCGATGAAGGACCGTTTGGCCGGTCTCGTCGGGTTGCACGGACGCAGCTCCGGTCCGGCCGGGGAGCGCTTGTACGGGGCCGACAAAGGCGAGACCGAGCGGCACTATGGCGAAGTGCCTCGGCCCGCGGTGATCAACCATCCGGTCACCAAGCGCCCGATCCTGTTTGTCAACCCGATGCACACCCACGGTTTCCAGGGCATGGCGCGCGACGAGGCGTGGCCATTGATCGAGGAACTGGCGACTTTTGCGACCCAGGAGCGGTTTACCTACTACCATTCCTGGCGTCCCGGCGATCAGCTGATGTGGGACGAGCGGGCGACGATGCACCGCGGCGCCGGCGACGCCGATCCCCAGGAACGGCGGGTCATGATGCGCACAATCGTCTACCCGAACTGATCCTTCCCCGCCGTCGAGGCGGTCGATCGAGCGGCGTCGCGACCGGCGGCGCCGCTTTGTTGTGCGCCGCAGCGTGCTCCGCCGCTGCGGTCATCAACCAACCCAACCCGCTTTTGCCCATCTGAACAGCGCTTTCTCTCGGCTCCCAGTCCGGCGCCGGCGCCGCGGCGCCAGGCATGCTTTTTGCACCGCAAAAAGACGACCGGGCAACACACCCGGCGGGAGCTCACGGGGCAAACGCATCGCGCGGGAGGCGGATATGGCGGCGGCGGAAGCGGTATCAGAAGGTGCGCGAGTGGCGTGGTGGAAGGAACCCACTCGCGAACAATGGCATGCATGGATCGCCGCGTGGCTCGGCTGGACGCTCGACTCCTTCGACTTCACGGTGTTTCTGCTGCTGATGCTGCCGATTGCGCAGACCTTTCATGTGCCGCTTGTCGATGTGACGGCGGTGCTGGCGCTGACCCTGTGGATGCGCCTTGTCGGCGCCACGATTTCAGGCTGGCTCGCCGACCGGCTCGGCCGCAAGACGCCGCTGATGATTTCGATCGCCTGGTATTCGATCGCCAATCTGCTCGCCGGATTGGCGCCGAGTTTCTTCCTGCTGTTTTTGTTTCGGGCGCTGCTCGGGATTGGCATGGGAGCCGAATGGCCGGTCGGTGCGGCGCTGGCGATGGAGCAGTGGCCGGTGCGCTCGCGCGGTTTCATGTCGGGCGTGCTGCAAGGGTCGTGGGGGCTCGGCGCCTTGTTGTCCAGCCTTGCCTATGGTCTCCTCTATAATTGGGTCGGCTGGCGCGGCCTGTTGATCATTGGCGTGCTGCCGGCATTCGCGATCATCTATGTGCGCCGGCACGTCAAGGAGCCCGAAGTCTGGCTCGAAAACCGGCGCCGCCAGCGCGCCGAGCGCCGCGAAATCCGCGTGCCATTGCTGAGCATTTTCAAACCGGCGATTCTCGCCAACACCGCCACGGCCTGCTGGTGGATGGCCAGTTCGTTTGTCGTCGCCTATTCGATCACCGCGATGTTTGCGACCTGGCTGCAAAAGGATATGCATTTGAGCCCGGCCCTGGTGGCGTTGCCGGTCACGCTCTACAGCCTCGGCCAGTTCGGGTCCGGTGTCAGCTGGGGTTGGGTTGCCGACCGGCTCGGACGGCGCTGGGCGATGATCCTGCCGGCCCTGATCGGGATCCCGCTCGTCCCGCTTTATTTATTCACCCATAGCTACGCGATGATCGTGGTGTTTTTTGGCCTGCAAGGCTGGTTTGCCGGTGGCGGCATCTGGAGCCAAGCGCCGAGCTACCTCGCCGAGCGCTCTCCGACCGAGGTGCGGGCGACGGCATCGGGGTTCTGCTACCACCAGGGAGCGATCTGGGGCGGTTTTGCCGGGCCGGTCGTGACCTATTTTGCGATCAACTGGCATCTCGGTTTTGCGATCCCGATGGCGATCGGCACCCTCGGCGGGCTGTTGAGCTTGTTGCTGGCGCTGTCGGTGAGCCCGGAGACCCACGGCAAGGAGCTCGGCGCCGACATCGTTCTCGCCTGAGCCACGCCACCCGCCGCCACCGGGTTGCCGGCGCGCTTGCACGGCGCTAAGCGCCTGTCCCTGTCGACCATGCGCGGGTTGCAGGTCTTGGGCTCCCGATTATCGTTTGCGCTCATCATCAGGAGGCTCAGGATGATCGCGCCACAATCTCACAAATCTCGCGGGAGCAGACGATGAGCGCGCATATGACCCCGGAACAGGTCCGCTCGAATATCGACCACCCGATCGTCGACGGCGACGGTCATTGGGTCGAATACGATCCGGTGTTCAGCGACAAAATGCGCAAGGTCGGCGGCGATCTCGCGGCCGACGGATTTTTGAAGGCGATGGGCACGACCCGCGAATTGCTGTCGATGTCGGTCGCCGAACGCCGCCACAAGCGCCTTGGTCAGCAGGCCTTCTGGTCGCGGCAGGCGGAGAACACGCTCGACCGCGCCACGGCGATGATGCCGCGCCTGCTTTACGACCGGCTCGACGAATTGGGCCTCGATTTTGTCATCGTTTATCCGACCGCGGGGCTGCGCCTGCCGCGCATCCAGGACGACGCCACCCGCCGGGCCGTGATCCGCGCCTATAACATCGTCTCCGCCGATTATTTCAGCGGCCTCGGCGACCGGCTGACCCCGGCCGCGATCATCCCGATGCACACCCCCGACGAGGCGATCGAGGAGCTTGAATTCGTCACCCGAGAATTGGGCTCAAAGGTCGGCATGTTTGGCAGCAACATGGCGCGCAAGGTGCCGGCGGCGGCCGCCAACGATCCCGACACCGCGCGCTTTGCGGTGTGGTACGACGTGCTCGGGCTCGACAGCGAATATGATTACGACCCGGTGTGGAAAAAATGCGTGGAATTGGGGATTGCGCCCACCTTCCACAGCGCCTCATCGAACCAGGGTCTGCGGCTGTCGCCGACCAACTTCACCTATAACCACATCGGCCAT
>JAJPIH010000324.1 GCA_021324875.1 Alphaproteobacteria bacterium | reverse complement strand
CGTCCGAACCGGCGCCGCACAACCGATCGGAGCCGCAGCCCGAGCGCCACGGCCGCGCCAATCGTCAAAATTAAGCCCGAAGCGCGGCGATGTGACAAGAGCATTACGTTTGCTGCATCGGCCGGCTGCCCGCCCGCGCAAATAACCGCGCGGTTTAATACGGATCGAGCTCGGTATCCCAATAGAGATAGTCGCGCCAGCTGTGATGCAGATAGTTCGGCGGAAAGGCGCGGCCGTTTTCCTGCAGCATATAGGTGGTCGGCTGCACCGGGCGATGCCGCGGGTACATGCCGCTTTCGCGCGGCAGGCGGTTGCCTTTTAACAGATTGCAGCCGGCGCAGGCGGTCACGACGTTGGTCCAGGTGGTGCGCCCGCCGCGCGAGCGCGGCACCAGATGATCGAATGTCAGATCATGCGAAGGATAGGGTTCGCCGCAATACTGGCAAGTGAAACGATCGCGCAGAAACACGTTAAAACGGGTAAACGCCGGATGCCGGGCCGCCGGTACGTATTCCTTCAACGACACGACGCTGGGCAGGCGAATTTCCAGCGATGGGCTGCGCACACAGACGTCGTAATGGTCAATAATATTAACCCGGTCGAGAAACACCGCCTTGATCGTGTCCTGCCACGACCACAGCGACAGCGGAAAATAGCTGAGCGGACGGAAATCCGCGTTGAGCACCAAGGCCGGGCAGTTGTCAAAGCAGGCCGTCACCGGAAACCTGTTCTGCTCATCATTCTCGGCGATGCGGGATAGCACGCCTTTGTGACAGGTTGATAATGGATCGGCCGGCGCCGGACAAGTCGAGCGGACAAGATTTCGCAGCTCAACGCGTCGGGACCGGCTTGTCGCCGCGGTAATCGTAAAACCCGCGGCCGGTCTTGCGGCCGAGCCATCCGGCTTCGACATATTTGACGAGCAGCGGACACGGCCGGTACTTGCTGTCCGCCAGCCCCTCATAGAGCAACTGCATGACCGACAGGCAGGTGTCGAGGCCGATGAAATCGGCCAGTTCGAGCGGGCCCATCGGATGGTTGGCGCCCAGCTTCATCGCCGTGTCGATCGCCTCGACCGAGCCCACCCCCTCATAGAGAACGTAAACCGCCTCGTTGATCATCGGCAGCAAAATGCGGTTGACGATGAAGGCCGGATAGTCTTCGGCCGCGACCGGGGTTTTGCCAAGCTTGAGCGCCAGATCGCGGGTCAGCGCAAAGGTTTCCTCGTCGGTGGCAATGCCGCGGATCAGTTCGACCAGCGCCATCACCGGCACCGGGTTCATGAAATGCATGCCGATGAATTTTTCCGGCCGGTCGGTCGCGGCAGCAAGCCGGGTGATTGAAATCGACGAGGTATTGGTCGCGATCAGCGCATCGCGGCGCAGGCGCGGGGTGAGCTGTTTGAAGATCTCGCGCTTGATCTCCTCTTTTTCAGTCGCCGCTTCGATAACCATGTCGCAATCGCCAAACAGCGCAAAATCGGCGCCGACCGTGATGCGCGCCATCGCCCGCTGCTTGTCTTCCTCGCGGATGCGGCCGCGCGCCACTTGACGCGCAAGGTTGCGCTCGATGGTCTCGCGGCCGCGGCGGGCGGTTTCGTCGTCGCGGTCGGTCATCACCACCTCGAGCCCGGAGAGGGCGCAAACATGGGCTATTCCCGCCCCCATCTGCCCGGCGCCGATCACGCCGATCCGACGCAGCCGATCGGCCGCGGCCGGCACAGCCGGAGCGGCGGCGCTCACCGGCGGCGCTCGAGTTCGTCGGCGAGTTCGGGCAGAATTTTGAACAAATCGCCGACCAGCCCGTAATCCGCCACCTGAAAAATCGGCGCCTCCTCGTCTTTGTTGATGGCGACGATGACCTTTGAATCCTTCATCCCGGCCAGGTGCTGGATGGCCCCGGAGATCCCGACGGCGATGTAGAGCTCGGGGGCGACGATCTTGCCGGTCTGGCCGACCTGGTAATCGTTGGGGACAAAACCGGCGTCGACCGCGGCGCGCGAGGCGCCCACCGCCGCCCCCAGCTGGTCGGCAACCCGCTCGAGCAGATGGAAATTCTCGCCCGACTGCATGCCGCGCCCGCCGGAGATGATGACCCGCGCGCTGGTCAGTTCCGGCCGTTCGGATTTCGACAATTCGGCGCGGACAAATTGCGACAGGTCGCTCGCGCCGGTCGCGGCGACGGTCTCGATCGGAGCCGAGCCGCCTGTCCCCTCCCCGGCCGGAAACGCGGTGCCGCGCACCGTGATCACCTTGATCGGATCGGCCGACTGCACGGTGGCGAGGGCATTGCCGGCGTAGATCGGCCGGACAAAAGTGTCGGGCGACACCACCCTGCTGATGTCGGAGATCTGCATCACATCGAGCAGGGCCGCGACCCGCGGCATCAAATTCTTGCCTGCCGTGGTCGCGGTTGCCAGCAGGTGGCCGTAATTTGCGGCGAGCTTGACAATCAGCGGTGCGACATTTTCGGCAAGCCCGTGCTCGTAGGCCGGATCATCGGCCAGCAGCACGCGGCGAACCCCGGGGAGCTGTGCGGCGGCGGCGGCAACACCCCGGCAATCCTTGCCGGCAACGACGACATCGACCTCGTCGCCGGCAATCTCCTTGGCGGCCGCCAGCGCGTTCAAGGTCGCGGATTTGAGCGTGTGATTGTCGTGTTCGGCGACGACGAGAGCGGCCATCAGATCACCCGCGCTTCGGTCTTGAGCTTGTCGACAAGTTCGGCCACCGACCCGACCTTGCGCCCGCCTTGCCGTTTGGGCGGCTCCTCGACCTTGAGGACGCGCAGCCGTGGCGTCACATCGACGCCGAGCGCCTGCGGGGTGGTGGTTGCGATCGGCTTTTTGCGCGCCCGCATGATATTGGGCAGCGAGGCATAGCGTGGTTCGTTCAGCCGCAGATCGGTCGTCACCACCGCCGGCAGTTTGATCGCAATGGTTTCGAGCCCGCCATCGACCTCGCGGGTGACTTCGGCCCGGCCATCGCCGATCGTCAGCTTTGAGGCGAAGGTTGCCTGCGGCCAACCGAGCAGGGCGGCGAGCATCTGTCCGGTCTGGTTGCAGTCGTCGTCGGTCGCCTGCTTGCCCAAGATCACGATCCCCGGCTGCTCCTCGGCAATCACCGCTTTGAGCAATTTCGCCACCGCGAGCGGCTGCAATTCGGCGTCGGTCTCGACCAGAATGCCGCGATCGGCGCCCATCGCCAGCGCGGTGCGGATGGTTTCTTGGCATTGCGGGGGACCGAGCGAGACCGCAATGACTTCGCTGACGATACCGGCCTCGCGCAGCCGCAACGCCTCTTCCACCCCGATCTCGTCAAACGGGTTCATCGACATCTTGACATTCGCGGTCTCGACGCCGGTGTTGTCCGCCTTGACGCGGATTTTGACGTTGTAATCGATCACCCGCTTGACTGCGACCAGCGCCTTCATCCTTTCGCCCCGCTATCACTCCGGCATCGCGCGGCATCGCCGCCGGCGCCCTTGTCGCGCGGAATTGTGCACGCGGCCGGCGGGATGGCAAGGGTCTGGTCCCGGTCGGCCGCGACCATCGCCACCGCCAGCCGCGGCGGCCGCGGTTGCCACCCCGCCGGCAATCATTGTTCAATAGAAAAAAAGCACCGGCCGCGGCGTAACGCGCCGGAGACCGGAACATGATGGAGGCGGCCGCAATGATCGACAATCCGAGCCTCGCCAGCGTCCCGGCGCACGAGTTTCGCCTCGCCAAGGTGCTCGGCGTCCTGGCGGTAACCGCCTCGGCCGTCGCCGCTGAATACGGCGCCGGCATCAATTTTGTTTCGACGCAAAGCCTCGGCGTCTATCCGGGCGTCAAAGGTCTGGTGCCGCTGGCGATGTTTGTCACCGGTCTGTTGATGTTGCCGAAGACCTATCTGTTTGTGATCTTTTCTCGGGTCATGCCGCGCGCCGGCTCGAAATATGTGTGGATCGCGCGCAGCCTGGGGGTGCCGACCGGATTTTTGGTCACGTTTTTGTGGTGGGCAACCGGGCCGGCCGGCGCCGGCGTGCTCGCCTTTGCGTTTGGCACGTTTCTCGGCCAGGCAGTGCTGGGGCTGAACCCGGCGCTCGGAACCGCCCTATTGTCGCCCGCCGGCCATCTCGCTTGCGGACTGGCGGCAATCTGGATCACCTATGCGGTCAACGCCGCCGGTGTGCGTCATTACGGCATCTTCGTCACGGTGCTGCTGTTTGTGATCGTCGCCACGGCGCTGACCATCTGTGCGATCGGATTTTCGACATCGGCGGCGAACTTTGTCGCCGCGGCAGAGGTCGTGGCAAAGGTGCCGCTCGCGCCTCCGTCGCCGGCGCCGGCGGGCAGCTTTTTCGACTTTGTCGCGGTCTGCTCGCTGTTCGTTTTCGCCTATGCCGGGCTCGGCGCCGGCCCGGCGCTCGGCGGAGAGGTCGGCGACGCCCAGCGCAAGCTGCCGCGCGGCATCGTGTTCGGCTTTATCGTCGCGCTGGTCCTGTTTAGCGGCGTCGCCCTGGCGCTGTTCAACGCCGCGCCGTGGTGGGCGATCACCGGGCTGATCAAGGCCGGCAAGGGCAATTATGCGACCGCGCCGGGTTTGGTCGGGCTGGTCGCTCCAAATTGGCTGAGCGTGCTGCTCAATTTCGCGGTCGCGCTGATCGTCGGCAAGACCCTGGCGCCGGGGTTCATGGTGGCCTCGCGCTTTGCCTTCGCCTACGGCCAAGACCGGATGCTGCCGGCGGTATTCGCCGAAACCTCAAAGCGCAAGGTGCCGCTCGCCGGTCTTGTTCTTCACGCGATTCTCAGCATCGCCTTCTTGATCCAGGCGGTCTATGTCGGATGGGCGATGGGTGTGGCGGTGCGCTCCATTGCCGTGCTGCTGGTCTGGTTGGCGCTTGCGGTCGGCGTCCTCAACCTGAAATTGCACCCGCGCTGGCGGGAAGCGCAATGGGCCGCACCGGTTCTCGACCAGCCTTTGGCGGTGCCGACCGCGATCGCGTCGATTGCCATTGCGGTCCCGTTGATCGCCTCGATCGCGATCGTCCCGCACACCGCCCTGTTGTTCCAACCGCTGTTTCAGGGCGCCATCGTGCTGTTGATCGGGCTGGTCTGTCTCGGCTTCGCGCGCAGCTATGCGCTTACCCGCGGCGACAGCTTTGGCGCGATTGCGATGCGAGTTCCAATCGAATGACCCGCCTTTTCTCGGCGCCGGTGTCAGGACGCAGTTGCGCGAGAAGGCTGTCGGCTGCGGGACTTGCCCGCCGCGCGCGAGGCGCGGGTTTGGCCAAAGCAGATCGCGGCGGCTTGTCACACCCGCTGAAGCCGGCGCGAGGATTCGAGCGCCAGCTTGATGCCGAGCTCGGAAATCCTCGCCGAACTGTCGACCCACAGGTCAACAGGTCTGCGCGTATTTTGAATTGGCGGCAATAGCGTCGGACCAGGTTCTGACGCCCAGCAGGTCGATGCCGGTTTGCGCGGCGTTGTCGATGCTGCGCCGCAGAAACGCGTTCACTTCTTCGCTCAATTGCGCGAGCCCCTGTGCGAAGCTCGCCTGCATTTCGCTCAACCCGCCAAACTCGGCGGCGGGCATGGGCGTACGCCCGGGTGCGCCTGCGGGCGGGGGCGTGGGCGCGCCTGCGGGCGGCGCGGGCGGCATCGGCGAGGCGACCGTGGATACAACGTCCTCGGCGGGCGGTTCGGAGGGTGCCGGGGGCGGCTAGCCGATTGTCTGCGGGCCCGCTTGGCTGCCGGACGATATCGACTCCGCGGCAACCCAGGACGGCGTCGACGCTGCCGCAGGCGCATCATCCGCCGCGGCGGCCTCGATGCCGGGTGCGGCGTCGCGCTCCGGCTCCTGCACCGGGACCGGGTTCTCGAGGTTGGGCGCCGATGAAATCGGCCGCCGGCTTGGCCCGCCGATGCGCGGTCCCGGCCCCCGCCTGCCTCTGCTTTCCATTACCCCGTCCTTGCGCCAGCGGCGCATTCGATCCGTTGCGGCCGCTGTAGTAAACCACCACCGCCCGGTTTTTCAACCAAATTTGTGCGTCGCACAAAATCCGGTCGGCGCGGTCAAACCGCTTCCCTCATTTTGCCGGGTCGAAGCGACAACCGGCCGCCGCGACAGTCGGGGCGCGCCAGGGCAGAAGTATTGGCGTGACGACATTTGCCGCCGATCGACGGTTATGCTGGAATTTCTGAACCTCGTCTGCGATGATTGCCCGTTATCGCTGATAACACGCAATTTGGGGGAATTGGGCGTTGCAGTGAAACACGTCCACGAGCAACGCGGCGGCGGCGCCCGATGCGCGCTGCGTCTCGTCGTTGCCATCGCGACGGTCATGCTTTGCCTTGTCTGCGCCGGGGGAGCGCAGGCCGGGCGGCATGTCCATTACCATCACACGCCAATGGCCACGGTCGGGTTTACGCCGTCGCCGGTCAGCGAATCGATTGTTCTCGATGCCGACACCGGGCGGGTCTTGAGCGAGGCGAATGCCGACGCGATAACCTATCCGGCGTCGCTGACCAAGATGATGACCCTTTATCTGACCTTCGAAGCCCTGAACACGGGCCGGCTGCGGCTCGACCAGCTGCTTCCGGTCAGTGCCGATGCGGCTAACAAGCCTCCGACCAAGCTCGGATTGCGGCCGGGCGACGCCGTTTCGGTGCAGGATTTGATCTACGGCATCGTCACGCGCTCGGCCAATGACGCCGCGGTGGTGCTGGCCGAAGGTCTGGGCGGCAGCGAAGCGGCCTTTGCCGACATGATGAACCGCAAGGCGCAGCAACTCGGCATGCGCAACACCTTCTATCACAACGCCTCGGGGCTGCCCGATCCGCTCCAGCACACGACCGCGCGCGATACGGCGCAACTGGCGCTGGCGCTCTATCACGATTTTCCCCGCGAATACCGCTTTTTTTCGACCCGATCCTTTGTCTTTCGCGGGGTCACAATCGTCGGACACGACCATTTGCTCGACTGGTATCCCGGCGCCGACGGCATCAAGACCGGCTACATCCGGGCCTCGGGCTTCAATCTTGCGACCTCGGCCGTGCGCGGCGGGCACCGGCTGATCGGCGTTGTCCTTGGCGGCGTGTCGGGCTCGGCCCGCGACCGCGAAATGGCGGCCTTGCTCGATCAGGGGTTCGCGATGCTCGGGGTGCCCCCGGCAACGGCGGTGGCCCGTCGCGCGCCGGCGGCCGCGCCGCCGCCGGTAGTGGTGGCGGCAGCCGCGCCGACGCCGGCCCCCAATGCGGCTGCGGCAGTCGCCTCGCCGCCGCCGGCGCACGCCAAAGCCGGGCTCCTGATCAAGGCCGCTTCACGCTTGGCCGCGCACCTCTCGCCGCTGACCAAGGCCGAGGCGGCCACACTGCCGGAGGCGTCGCGAAACACGCTGGCCGCTGAGCGCTGGGGTATTCAGCTTGGCGCCTTCCATGCTCCGGCGGCGGCCGAGCACGCCGCGCATGCAGCCGCAAGCCTGCCGGTCGCGCGCGGCAAACCGGTGCAGATCGTGCCGCCCGGCAAAGGGGAAAATGCCCACTGGTACCGGGCGCGCCTGTTGAATTTCACACCGCGCGAGGCGCAAACGGCCTGTGCCGAGTTGCACAAGAAAAAGATGGCCTGCGCGGTGATCTCGCCTGCGGCTCCGAGGATGGCGGCCCGCTGAACTGCGCCATCGGTGCGGCAGGATGCGGCGGCTTTCGCCAGCCTGCCCTGCCGATGGCCGCTAACCGAGCGCCGGCTTGTTTCGCGAAGCCGGCGTCGGCGATCGGGGCGCGCGAAGGGTGGACGGGCCGACCGTCACCGGCCCCAAATCCCGCCGGCCCCAAATCCCGCCGGTCGTCGCCTTCAGATTTCCGGCAGAACGATGCCAGAGGCGCCC
This sequence comes from Alphaproteobacteria bacterium, assembly GCA_021324875.1. Lineage (GTDB taxonomy): Bacteria > Pseudomonadota > Alphaproteobacteria > ATCC43930 > CGMCC-115725 > AP-15. The sequence continues at coordinate 8,782 of JAJPIH010000324.1, read as the reverse complement.
AGCTGCATCGCCAATTCGGCCTTGAGGCGGTTGAGACCATCGCCGGTGGCCGATTCGGCTCGCGCCACCAGCACGTCCTGGGTGTTGGATGCGCGCAGCAGCCACCACCCGTCAGCGGTGCGCACTCTGACACCGTCGATATCGGTGACATCGGCGGCCGCCTCCCGCAGACGCGCGGCGACTTCGCGCACGACCGCGAATTTGCGGTCTTCCGGGCACGGGAAGCGCAGTTCCGGCGTGTTGACGACCGCGGGCAGGCTGCGCCTGAGATCGGTCAGGCTCTCCGCACCGCGGGCCAGGATGTCGAGCAGGCGAACCGCGACATAAACCGCATCATCAAAGCCGTAATAACCGTCGGCATAAAAGATGTGCCCGCTCATTTCGCCGGCAAGCGGCGAGCCGGTTTCGGCAAGCCTTGCCTTGATCGGCGAGTGGCCGGTCGGGGTCATCACCGGCTGCCCGCCGGCGCGCGCGATCTCGTCAAACAGCACCTGGCTCGCCTTGACATCGGCGAGGATCGGAGCCCCCGGGTGTCGTCGCAGCACATCGCGCGCCAATACCACCATCAGCTGGTCGCCCCACCAGATCTCGCCACGGCCGTCGACCACCCCGATGCGGTCGCCGTCGCCGTCAAAGGCGATGCCGAGATCGCAGCCTTCGCGGCGCACGGCGTCCTGCAACTGCACGAGATTGGCGGGCACCGTCGGGTCGGGGTGATGGGCCGGAAAGCGGCCGTCGATTTCGGCATTCAGCAGGATGTGACGACCGGGCAAGCGCGCGGTCAGCCATGCGACGATTTCCCCGGTGGCGCCGTTGCCCGGGTCCCAGGCAACCGTCAGAGCGCGGGATCCTTTGAAATCGCGCAGCAGCCGCGCGACATAGGCGTGACGCAGGTCGCGCTCTTCGATTTGGCCGCGGATCGCCGACGGTGCGGCAAGGCCGGCCGCGATTTCGGCCAGAGCCTGGATCGCGGCGCCGTAAAACGCGCTGCCCCGGAGGACGAATTTGAACCCGTTATACTCGGGCGGGTTGTGGGATCCGGTGACCATGATGCCGGCGCCGACTTCGAGGGTGGCGGCGGCATAGTAAAGCATTGGCGTCGGGCCGCGGCCGATCGCGACGACATCGGCGCCCTCGGCGGTCAACCCGTCGATCAGCGCCGCCGCCAACTCGGGCGAAGTCAGCCGGCCGTCATAGCCGACCGCGGCGCGCCGGCCGCCCTGGCGCTGCATCGTCACCGCGAAGGCACGGCCGATCGCGCGCGCATCGGCGACCGAGAGGGTGGCGCCGACAATGCCGCGAATGTCGTATTCGCGCAGGATCGTCGGGTCGAAACGGTGCGACATCTCGGCTCCGGTGCTAGAGGTATTGCCGCAGGATCTGCCTCAACCCCTCCCCCAGTTCGGGATGGGCGAGGCCAAGCGCGATGGTGGCTTCGAGAAAGCCGAGCTTGTCGCCGCAATCATAGCGGCGACCGGAAAAACGCAGACCGTGAAAGGACTGACCCTCTTCGATCAGCCGTTCGAGCGCGTCGGTCAATTGGATTTCGCCGCCGCTGCCCCGCTCGCCGCGGCCGAGATGCGTGAAAACCTCGGGCTGGATGATATAGCGGCCGACGATTGTCGAGGTCGACGGCGCCGCCGCCGGATCGGGTTTTTCGACGACGCCGCGGGCGCGCACCAGGCGGCCGTCATCGGCGACGACGTCGAGAACGCCATAGCGGTTGGTCTGCTCGCGCGGGACGTCGACAATCGCCACAATATTGCCGCCCAGCTCGTTATAGGCGTCGATCATCTGGCGCAGACAAGGCGGCTCACAGACCATCAAATCATCGGCCAGCAGCACTGCAAACGGCTCGTCGCCGACCAGCCCCCGCGCGCACCATACCGCGTGGCCGAGGCCGAGCGGGGTCTGTTGGCGGGTATAGGCCATCTGGCCCGGCTCGGGCCGCCACGCATCAAGCGCCGCCACGACATCTTCCTTGCCGCGCTCGCTGAGCGTGGTTTCGAGCTCGAAGGCGCGGTCGAAATAATCATCGATTGCGCCTTTGGCCCGGCTCGTGACAAAAAAGAACTGCTCGATCCCGGCGGCTTTTGCCTCCTCGACCGCATAATGGATCAGGGGTTTGTCGACGATCGGCAGCAACTCCTTAGGCATCGCCTTGGTCGCGGGCAGAAAACGCGTGCCGAGACCGGCAACCGGAAACACCGCTTTGCGAATAGGCTGGCGCATCGAACCCCTCAAAACAAACCCGCTGCGGCGCGATGGCGCCGGCAGCACCCTTTCCGACAACAACCGAACTTCGCTATTTAACGGGGACGCGTGGCGCAATCATCCCCGAATTTGTCGCGCTCGGCGATCGTGAGCGCGAGCGAGCCGATCGACAACCGGCTCTTCATCCTGATCCTGCAACATCCGCGGGAAAAGAAAGAGCCGCTGGCGACCGCCGCCTTGACCGCGGCGATGTTGCATCGCGCCGCGCTGGTGGTCGGCTTGTCATGGCCAAACCTTGCAGCGGCGCTGGGGCGGCCGGCGGATCCCCGACAATGGGGCGTTCTTTATCTCGGCTCGGCGCGGCCACACCGGCTGGGAACCGAGGATGAGGTCATCGCCCTCGATCGCGATCAGGCGCCGGCCCGCCACCGGCCGCTGGTGCCAAGTCAATTTGCCGGGGTGGTGCTGCTCGACGGCAGCTGGCGCGAAGCCAAAGCGCTGTGGTGGCGCAACCCGTGGCTGCTGAAACTGCAGCGATTGGTGTTGAACCCGCACCAACCCTCGCGCTATGCGCGATTGCGGCGCGAGCCCCGCCGCGAGGCGTTGTCGACAATCGAGGCGGCGGCGCTGCTCTTGAGCCGCGTCGAGGGGCGGCCGGAAATCGAAGCGACGCTGAATGCCGCCCTCGATCGACTGGTTGCGGCGGCGCAGCCCGGCCCGCAGGGCCCTATCCGCCCATCAGCAGATAGGTGAGGATCGCCGCCGCCGCGGCGACATTGAGCGACTGCATCCGCCCGGTGCCAGGAATCGTCACGCGGGCGCGGCATTGCGCCAATATTGCGGGATCGATGCCGGACTGCTCATTGCCGAGCACGAGGGCAAAGGGCTTGTGGCGGCGCGGGCCAAGCGGGCCGCCGCCTTCCGGCACTGCGGCAACGAGATGATAGGACTTGCCGAGCGCGATCGCGGCTTGCGGCAGCACAGCGCGGTACAGGCTCACATATTCGAGCCCGCCCTCGGCCACGCGATAACTGGCGTCGGAGGGAAGCGCCTGCTCCGGGCGCTCGGCAAGCACGATCCGCTCGATGCCAAAGAATGCCGCGCTGCGGGCGATGGCGCCGAGATTGAGCGGATTGCCGATACCATCGAGCACCAGGATCGGCTTGCCGTCACCCGCCCACAGCGCGGCCGCCGCCGGATCAAACGTGGGAAGACGCCGCGGCCGGGCGATCGCGGCAATGCCGCCATGCGTGAGCGTGCCGGCGATCCGCGCCAGCGTCGCGCCGTCGACTTCTCGGTAAGGCTTGTGCTGTGCAGCTAGACGCCGACAGAAGGGTGCAGCCGCGGCGCGCAGGCGCGGCTCGTAAAACAGCCGCTCGGCGCGGCCCGGGTCACGCTCGAACAGAGCCGCGACCGCGGCCAGCCCGCAGATCCGCACCAGATCGCGTTGATGGCGCCGCGGCTGTGCGGGTTTCTGTCGGGGGTGCGATGCCGAGGCCATCATCGCCGGCGCCTATTGCGCCGCGCGCCGGCGGCGAGGCGACGCCTCGCATCGGGCCCGCGCAAGGCGACGGCCGCCAAAGCTCGTCGGGGCTCGCATCTCTCGCCGCGTGGCAAACCGCGGCGGGTCTGGCTCGGTCATCACGAAATCACTGCGCCGATCACGGTGTTGATGTAAAGCCGGCCATAGATCGCCGGCTCGCGGCGATGACGCAAAGGGCGGACCGGGATGGCGAATGCGGGCGGGCGGTGGAGACGCGGCGCGGCTCTTGGCGATGGCTACGGAATGGTGAGGAGAACATCATGACGGCCGCTATTCGTTACCCCACTCTGTTGCAGATCAACACCCGCGTCTGGCTCGAGCGTTTGTCGCGCGCCGCCGGACGACGCGTCACGCTCGCCGAGGTCGACGATGCGGTCCTCGACGGCTTCGCACAAGCGGGGTTCGACTGGATCTGGCTGCTGAGCGTATGGCAGACCGGAACGGCCGGACGCGAACTCGATCGCGCCGATCCGGATTTGCGGTCGGAATTGGTCAAGGCCCTGCCCGACCTTGTCGACGAGGATATCTGCGGCTCCGGCTTTGCGATCACCGAATACGCCGTCAGCCCCGGCCTCGGCGGCGATGCGGCGCTGGCCCGGTTCCGCGCCCGGCTGGCCCGGCGCGGCATCCGGCTGATGCTCGATTTTGTGCCCAACCATACCGCCATCGACCATCCGTGGGTTCGCACCCATCCCGAATACTATATCGAGGGAAGCGAGGAGGCGTTAGGCGATGCGCCCGAGCGCTTTTTGCGGGTCGAAACCGATCGTGGGCCGAAGATTTTGGCGCATGGGCGCGATCCCAATTTCCCGGCCTGGCCGGATACGTTGCAGCTCAACTACGCCAACCCGGAGCTGCGTCGCCGCCGGATCGAAGAGCTGGTCTCGATCGCCGGGCGATGCGACGGGGTGCGCTGTGACATGGCGATGCTGCTGCTGCCGGACATCTTTCAGCGCGTGTGGAGGGTAACGCCCGAGCCGTTTTGGCCGGAGGCGATTGCCACGGTTCGCGCCGGCCGTCCCGGCTTCACCTTCATGGCCGAGGTCTATTGGGACCTCGAATGGGTGTTGCAGCAGCAAGGCTTCGATTTCTGCTACGACAAGCGGCTCTATGACCGGCTGCGCGAAGGCCACGCCGCCTCGATTCGCGCGCATCTCGGCGCCAGCCTCGATTACCAGGACCGGCTCGCGCGGTTTCTCGAAAACCACGACGAACCGCGGGCCGCCACGGTCTTTTCGCCGCGACAGCACCGCGCCGCGGCGATCATCGCCTTTCTGTCACCGGGCCTGCGCTTTTTCCACGACGGCCAGTTCGAGGGGGCGCGGGTCAGAGTGCCGGTGCAACTCTGCCGCGGCCCGGTCGAACCGGCCGATGCCGAAACCGCCGGGTTTTATGCTCAACTGCTGCAGCTTTTGCGCGGTACGGACGCTTTCCACAACGGAACCTGGTCGCAGCTCGCGCCGCACGCCGCGTGGCCCGGGAACTGGACCTCGGAGTGTTTTGTCGCCTATAGCTGGACCGGCTCGGAGGGCAGCCGCTTTGTCGTCGTCGTGAATTACGCCGGAAACCAAGCGCAATGCCGGCTGCCCCTGCCGTTTCCGGAGCTGCACGGTCGGCGGGTGCGATTGCGCGATATGATCGGCCATGAAGTCTATGATCGCGACGGCAGCGAACTTGTCGATCCGGGTCTCTACATCGACCACGCGCCCTGGCATTTCAACGTCTTCGCCGTGACGATCCTTTAACGCGCCCGCCCCGGCGTCGTAAACCGGTCCGGTCGGCGGCTGCCTGCACCCCGATGCATGACCGCCACGCCGCGGCTATGATCGCGACAAACCGGCCGCAGATTAGGGAGTGGAATGTGGTTGCAGTGATCGACGACCAGTCGGAGGCGGGCGGCGCCCCTTATATCGAATTCAAGGTGATGCGCAGCGCCGACGATCCCGACCTTATTGTCGGCAGTTGGCAATTCCGCCACGATCAAAGCGCCGGCCGCGCGGTTCTGACCGAGTTTCGCTATGCGGTCGATTGCGCCGACCAACACGGCATCGCCTTCGTGTGGGTCAACGACCCCGAAGAGCTGTTCCCGCCTTGGGAGCGACGATGACACCGCGGGGCAAGAACCGCGCCACGACTGCCCACCCATAACGACACTGGCCGCTGCCGGGTGATCGGCAGGCCACGACCGCGGCGGCCGTGCCCTTTACCGGACCGCGCGAACGCGCCGCGTGAATATGTGATCGGCCGGCGCACCAGGCCATCTCGGCCCCGCCAGCCCCGCCGCTATCCGATTTCCCCAGAAATCGCGGCCCACGGTCCTCGCGGAATTCGCAAGGGACCGGTTTCAGCGCACCTCAGGCGCCGCCATCCGAGCGCACCCGAACAATGATGTCGACGCGACTGATCTCGGTTCCGGCCGGCGGCGTCGGCAATCCGCTCACCGACAGGTGATGGGCGGGAATGTCGCACAGTTGCCCGGTGGTCTCACAGAAGAAATGGTGGTGATCGGCGGTGTTGGTATCGAAATAGGATCGCCCGGGCTCGACGACCGCCTCGCGCAACAACCCTGCTTCGGTAAATTGATGCAGCGTGTTGTACACCGTGGCGAGCGACACCTTGAACCCGGCCGCCATCGCCTCGCCATGCAACTGCTCGGCCGTGACATGACGATCGCCGGCTTCGAGCAGCAGCCGGGCCAAGGCGAGCCGCTGCCGGGTCGGGCGCAGCCCGACGGCACGCAAGCGTTCCAACACACTCGACGGCGGCATCGCCTTATTCATGTCACAAATATAACAATATGCGCTGCCGAAATAAACAGCCGCGTCAGCGGTATCCGCCGGTTTGACCGAAAATTTCGGCAAAGTGGAGGGAATTCGGCGGCGCGCCGGCGATGGCGGCCGCCATTCCCGGCGTCCGCTTGTCAGGCGGACGCCAGGAATGTCGGGAGCGGGCTACAGGTTCGCCTGGAAGTCGCTGTAGTTGCGAACCTTGTTGTAGATCTGCAACCGATTGCGCTGACCGTCCGCGATGATGACTCGGTCGGTTTCGTGATCGAAATCCACCGCGGTCGGAAAGCACAGCCGCCATTGCGGCTCAAGGCTCTTCACCCGTCGCCGGGCCTTCATCATATCGGGGTTCGCATCGATGCTCTGCTGACCCCATTTCGAGAGCGCCTGGGCGTCGCCGATAAGCGTCGTGACCGGGCCGCCTTCCGGATCAAAGATGCAGATCCGGTGATTGCCCCAGTCGCAGACATAAATATCGCCGTCGCTGTCGACTGCGACATCGGTCGGGTGGTTGAACTGGTCGGTCCGCGGGTGACCGGCCTTTTCGCCCTCGGCGGCGATATAGGGACCGAACATCGTCACCGCATATGATCCCGGCGGCTGCGTGATCTTGCCAAAGCTGCCGATTGTCATCAGCGGGCGGCCTTGCGACGACAGTTTTTGGACGCGGTGGTTTTTCCAATCCGCGACCCAGATGTTGCCATCCTTGTCGAGGGTTACCCCCCAGGGCTGGTTGAACAGCCCGGGCTCGCGGCCGGGCCCACCGCATTTGCCGAGGAACTTGCCATCCGGGGCGAAGACCTGCAGGCGGTTGTTGCCGCTGTCGACGACGATGACATTGCCGCTCTTTTCAACCGCCAATCCGGCCGGACGCAACAGCTGGCCATCGGCGCTGCCCGCCGCGCCCCATTTTTGGATGAATTTTCCGCCGGTGTCGAAGACCGAAATCGAATTTGTCCACTCGTCGGAGCAGTAAACCCGATCGCGTTCCTCGTCGACGGCAATGCCGAACGGCCATACCGAGTGGCCGTCGCCCTCGCCATATTCGAAGAAATCGTGGAGCAGTTCCTCTTGGCCGGGCTCTTTGCCAAGCTCGACCTTGTTGGCGTGCATCCCGAAATTGTTTTCGTTGCCGCGATTGGTCGTATAAACGACGGTGTTTTTGCCCAGACACATCGTCTGGATGTAGTTGAACCCGGTGCCCCGGGCCGCGCCGCGTCCGACAGCGTGGCTCCAGTCGTACACCCGTCCGCGCGCGACTGTTGTCAGCGGCATTTCTCCCTCCTCTCCAATGACCCTTGCCTTCCGCGGCGCGGAAGGCGTGATGTTTGCCCGTTGCGCCCCATTCCGCGCGGGAACGGGGGCGCAACGGGTCGGTCCCGCTTAGTTCAGGAACGCGGGCTGCTCAAAGGTGCCGTTGACGATCGGCGCCGGGTTGAGCTTCAGCCACTTGTCGAGGATGGTCGAATAGACGCTGCGGAAGTCCATGTTCGGGTCGAGGTCGCCCTGCACCAGCTTCGAGGCCTCGAGCGACGGCATCTCGCCGTAATGGCCGCCCTTGACCTTTTCGCCGATCACAAAAGCAACGCCGCCGGCGCCATGGTCGGTGCCCGAGCCGTTGTCGTTGACGCGCCGGCCGAACTCCGAGAACAGCAGGATCACGACATTGTCGGCGTGATTGTGCTCGCGCAAATCCCGGACAAACGCGTCGAGCCCCTCCGACACCGCCTTCCACAACGCGGGATGGCCCTGCGCCTGTCCGGCATGGGTGTCAAAGGTGCTGTGGTCGCAATACATGATCCGGGTGCCGAGATCGGCGCAATGCACCTGAGCGATGTTGCGCAGCTTGCGGGCGATCGGGGTGTTCGGATACTCGACCGTCGAGCTGTATTTCTTTGGCGCTTCCTTGATGATGTCTTCGCCTTTCAGCGAGTCGGTCGCGGTCTCGCTCAGATAGTCCATGACCGGGCCGCGGCCGATCGCCGGGCTGTACATCTGGGCAAAACGGTTCAGCACCTGCTGGCGCTGATTGCCCTGGACCGTCGGCAGGAAGCCGTATTTGTCGAGCGGGCCGGAAACGCAGGCGACCGGAACACCGGGGCAGACCAGCGCGCGCGGCAGGCTCGGCCCCATGCTGACGGTGGTGACGACATTCTGCTTGTTCGGATCGAATTCGCGCGCGACGCGCCCGAGCCACCCTTCGGTGCCGACCTTGATCGGCTCGCAGGTATGCCAGATG
>JAJPIH010000171.1 GCA_021324875.1 Alphaproteobacteria bacterium | reverse complement strand
CCGCCGGAACGAGTTCGCCGGGTTCTGCGTGCCGCTCGAAGAGGCCGAGGCGCGCTTTGACGAGGCCCTCGCCGTCATCACCAAATCCTTTACCGCCGAAGAGCCGTTCTCACATCACGGCCACTTCTGGCGCTACGAGGACATCATCGTCGAGCCGCCGACCGCGCAAAAGCCGCATCCGCCGTTCTGGATGGGGGCGGGCAGCGAGCGCTCGGTGCGCGAGGTGGCCGAGCGCGGGTACAATATGCTGCTCGGCCAGCATTCGCTGAGCGAAGAGATCCTCGAACAAGTCGCGCAGTTCAAAACCGAGGTCGAGAAGCGCGGCCGGCGCTTCAACCCGATGGAGGTGGCGGTGGCGCGCGCCGTGCACATCGCCAAGGACGAAGCCGACAAGCAAGCCGCTCTCGAACGCCGCTATCAAGGGCATATGCGGATCAACCGATTGGCGCGCCGGCCCGATGGCGAGACCCGCGAGCGTTACATTCTCGAGGACGAGAAACAGGCGCGTTACGAGAGCGCCGAAAGCGCGCTCTATGGCACGCCGGACGAGATCTGCGCCAAACTCGAGCGGCTGCGGAAGGGCGGCGTCGAATACGTGATTATCAATTTCGGCGGTTCCCGGGAAAATATTCGCCGGTTTGCCCGCGAAATCATGCCGGCCTTCACCGACACGCCGGCGCTGGCGCTGGCCGGCGCGTGAGCACCTCAGAGGAGTGGGAGCGATGGCATTCGAATTCGGCGTATTTCACGAATTCCAGCGGCGGCCGGGGCAGAGCGAGGCGCAAGCCTTCGACACCGCGTTCGAACAGGTCGACGCCGCCGAACGCTGGGGACTGGATGCGATCTGGCTCGCCGAAATCCACATGGCGCCGGAACGCTCGGTGTGCTCGGTGCCGATGACGATTGCCAGCGCCATCGCCTCGCGCACCCGCAACATCAAAATCGGCACCGGCGTTCAGGTCTTGCCGTTGTGTCAGCCGTTGCGGCTGGCCGAGGATGCCGCCACGGTCGATCATATCAGCCACGGTCGGCTAATTTTCGGGGTCGGGCGCAGCGGTTTTCCGCGCGCCTATGAGGCCTACGGGATTCCCTATGGCGAGAGCCCGGAGCGGTTTGCCGAAGTGCTCGAAGTCGTCAGGCGGGCCTGGACCCAGGAAACGTTTTCGTTCTCCGGCAAATACTATAATTACGAAAACGTCTGCATCGTACCCAAGCCCTATCGCAAGCCGCATCCGCCGATCCGGATCGCGGCCAACCGCGAAGACACGTTCAAATCGGCGGGTCAGCAGGGCTTTGCGATCTTTGTCGGGGCGCGCCGCGGCACCTTTGACGAGGTGCTGCCCAATGTGCGCCTCTACCGCGAAGCCTGGAAAAACGCGGGTCATCCCGGCGAGGGCGAGGTCTATTTGCGCGCCCCGGTTTATGTCGGCGATACGCTCGAGCAGGCGCTCACCGATCCGCAAGAGACGTTGATGAATTTCTACCGCTATCTCGGCGCGCGGCTCGAGGAATCGGCCAATCGTCCGGGCATCTTCGACACCGAACGGCGGATCGAGGGAGCGCAGCGGCTGCAATCGCTGACCTGGGACGAGGTGCGCCGCGGCCGCGCCATCGTCGGGACGCCGGAAATGGTCCCCGACAATCTCGCCAGCCTCAGAGATCAGATCGGGCTTGCCGGCATTCTCGCCGAGCTCAACACCGGTGGTTTGATCCCGCATGAGCGGGTCATGCGCTCGATGCAGCTGCTCTGCGAAAAGGTTCAGCCACGCCTGCGCTAAGCATCCGCCGGCGGCCGCGCCGTCAGCGACGCGCCCGGCCCGCCAGTGGGCGGTCCGCCCGCGACAAGCTCCGGACGGAACGCGGGGCGGTGACGCTTGTCCGCGTCACATCTGCGCCCACCCGTGTCCTTTCTGTGCCGATGCTTGCGTTAAAGTGGAATTCGCCTCGCGCCGCCGGTTGAAAGTCGCTAATCTGGCGGCCGTGGACCGGACGCAGCCGGCCGCGAACATGGGACCATATACGGGCACCAATGCCGGCAGGCGGGTTTCGACAGCGGTTTTGGCGGCCGGCGGCTGGCATCGCGCCGGGAAAGGCGGGCCGCTACCCAGCCACTTTGGCGGGCGGATGCAGCGGCGGCGACGCGGCACGCGGCTTCCGTTTCAAGGTGGGGCCGGGGCCGGCGCTGGTTCTCGGCGGATTGGGAGCGGTTTTGTTGCCGGTCGCGGCGGCGGCCGATCCGGCCGACGATTTGCAGCAGTTGCGCACCGAAATCCAAAAGGAAATCTCGGCCCTCAAAAAACAGGAAGCCAAGCTTCACCAGCAATTCCTCGAACTCGACCGCAAAAGCAAACTGCTGGACAAGAAAAGCCAGTTGCTCGACCGGGAATTGCAACATATGCGCGCGGCCGGAACCGGCGCCGTCGCGGCCGCGCCGGGTGTCGGCGCACCCGGCACCCCGGCCACGATCTCGGCCGCACCGGCGGCGCAAGCGCCGGTGGCGGCAGCGCCGTCATCCGGGATTGAAGTGGCGCAAGCGCCAGCCGCCGCCCCCGCTCCGGCTGAGCAGGGGCAGTCGGCGCCCTCGTCCTCCGGCGGCGAATCGGCGCCGATCCAGGGTCCCTCGGCCGCCCAGCAACAGGCCCGGCAGGTGGTCGAGACCGCGCCGGCGCTGTCGTCCGGCGGGGTTCTGACCCCGAAGGGCCAGTTTGTCATCGATCCGTCGATCGAATACGACTACTGGTCGCAGAACCAGCTCGGCGTCAACGGCTTCCAGATCATTCCCGGCATCACTTTCGGCAACATCTTTGCCAACCGGGTCGAGCAGAACATCACCACCGCGGCGGTGACGGGACGCTATGGCATCACCGACAGCTGGGAGATCAACATCAAGGTCCCGTATGTCTACAACACCGGCCAGACCATCAGCCTGATCCCGGAAGGGACGATGGCGCAATTGCTGAACGTCGGCGCGACCGGAACCGGCATTGGCGATCTTCAATTCGGATCCAGTTACCAGATCAATTCCGGCAATAATGGCTGGCCGATTTTTATCATAAACGGATTGTTCAAGACCGCGACCGGCATCAGCCCGTATCAGGTGCCGATCATCACGGTCAACGACCCTAATGGCACCTTTCTCGAGGGTACACCCAAACAGCTTGCCACCGGCACCGGCTTTTACGCGATCGAGCCCAGCCTGACCGTGTTATTGCCGACGGCACCCGGGGTGCTGTTCGCCAATATCCAGGATATCCACAATTTCGGCCGCACCCAGAATGTCCAAAACGTCAATGGCGGCCCGCCGAGCCCGGTCTTTTTGCAGCCCGGCGAGAACCCGGCGATCACCTTTGGCATCGGCTTTTCGTTGAACGACCGCGCGGCCCTGACCTTCAGCTACCAGCAGCAGCATGTGTTTACGGCGTCCGCCAACCACCAGCCGATTTCCGGCTCGCCCTATTCGTTCGGCACCTTCAATTTCGGTCTCGGCTATCAGATTTCACAGTCGACGCGGCTCAATCTCAGTGTCGGGATCGGCGCCGGCCCGAATACGCCGGTTGCCAAAGTATTGCTGGAACTGCCCTACAAATTCTCGCTTTGACCGCGGCCGCGAGGTGGCGAGGCATCCGGCATCGATCGGCCGGCTTCGCGACGGCCGGGCTTTGATCACAGCCCAGTGACGTCGGCCGCCGGTGACCGACCGCAAAGGGGGCGGGCGGCAACGGTGCGGCGCAACCGGTCCGGCACAGCAAGAAGAGCGCGTTGCGTCGGGCGGCGACCGCCCAGGCGAGGAGGCATAAGGCCGGCTTGCTGCGCGCGACGATCCGGCGCCGCAGGCGTTGCTGGCCGCTGCGCCCCGGCGCGGTCAGGCGCAGGCGAGGATTATGTCACCATCCCAGATCCCAAGAATGGCCCGAGCTTGGCCAAACTCCGCGACCAGATAAGGGTCGAGCCGGACCCGCTCCTGATACAATTCGCCGATCACCAATTCGGTGCCGGGCAGCCGGTTGCGCAATCGTTCCGCCGCCTCGCGGATCGGTGAAGGCACCAGCGCCAGATCGGCAAGCGGGCGTTCGCGCCATTCGGCCGGGCCCTTGACCGGCAACAGCAGCACCGAGGAGCCGAGCCCGAACATCGCGAGGCCGGCGATCAGGGCGCTCGGGAAGTGCTGCGCCGACAACAGCCCGACAAACAAGCCCACGCCGGTCAGCAAGACCGCGATTTGCGCCAGCGCAATCGCATGTTGATGGCGATAGGCCCAGTTGGCCGGATAGCGGCGCAGTTGTTCGGCTGCGTGACGTGCCAGACAGCCGGGGTCGATGGCTCTCAGCCCGCTTTCGGATAAAGCCGCGTCGAGCAGTTCGTGATCGGAAAAGGCAAACCGCGCACCGTCGAATGGCATAGCCGCACCTCCGGATAGATTGGGGGCCTATTACCAACGCTTTGCAGGCAAAACGGTGCCATCGCCAAGCGCAAGTTGACGGTGAAATTCTGCGGATCGAGCTTCTCGGCAGGCATGGCCGGCGGACCCGCGTCATCGCTATCGTTGCCGGCGCCGGGCGACCCGAAAGACGCCGTCGGCGGTCGCCGCCGGGCGCCGCGAGGCATGCCCGCCAAGGCGTTCGGTCAGCAAAACAATCGACTGCCGCGCGGCAGAAATAGAATGTCGTAATAACGCGGATGCCGTTCGGGGGCGTTCAGCACGTTGAACATCAGAACATCGTGCTGAAGCATAAACGTCACCAACTCGCTGATCTGATAGGAACCGACGAAACGCTGGCGGATGCTGGCTTCCCAAATGATAAACGAAACCTTTGTCCAACAACTCCCGAGACCTTTGACGACCTCAAGCTCGAAACCCTCGGTGTCGACTTTGACACCGAAGGGCGGTTCAAGACCGAGCGATTGCGTTAACCGGTCGATGTGCCACGACAAGGCGGCAAACCCCAGGGTCAGCATCAGCGCGGCCGCAAAGTGAAAATACCGCAGCTGGGTCAGCTGTGCCGCGACCGTTTGCTGTATCGGAAACGCATAAAGATAGATTCCATAAGAATAATCGCCCGTGCTTACCAGCCAAAGCCGGCGCGGCTGGCGCACCACCAAAAACACGGTGAACTAAGCAACCGGCAGCGGCGACAGATAGAATGCCCGATCGGAAGAGAGCAACAGCGCCGAGCCCAGGCGACGACCGCCGAATATCAGGTGGAAGTCACGACCCTCGCGTCGAAAAGCCGGCGCTTCGCTTGAAACACGTCCTGACCAAACCTGCGGCTCGACCCCACCCCGAAATTCTCCCCTGCCCCGAGAAGCGACTGCTCAGCGGGGGTCGCCTCTGAGCGGCGGTCGGGTTTACTTTGGCCCAGGGTCGATCGAGAGCAAGTTGGAGTGCGTGCTATCCTCCCGCGGGTCCTGAGCAGGCTCTTTTGGCTGGTGCTTGTGCTGGTGATCGCCGAAGGGTTGGCGGCCGGGCTGTGCTGGGCGCTGTGGTGGCGATCGAGCGCCGGCCGTTTTGTCTGGCATCCGCAAAACCCGACCCGACCCGATCATCCGGTGACCGCCCTGGTGACCGAGATCGACAACGATATTGGCGGCGCCCCGATCTTTTCGGCGGCGAGCGGCGCCCCTCGCGATCGCACCGGCGCAAAGCTGAATGCGGAATTTCCGGATCCGGCATCGAATTGCGGTGCCGCTTATGGCGAGTCGCTGGTGCTCGGCTATGAGGTGCCGCTCGCCGATGGTTGGGTCGAGCAATTGTCGCACCTGATCGGCTGCCGGATCGCGAATTACGCGGTCAATTATTACGGCCCGGATCAGGCCTACCGTCGCTTTCAGCTGACCGGCTCGCCTAGCTCGTTTGTCATTCTCGGGATCGACCCGAGCACGATCATGGACGTCGTCAGCCAATACACGGCGCTGATCGGATCGCCCGCCGGGCCTTACGCGCTCAAGGGCCGCTATCTTCTTGAGCCGAGCGGCCGCTTGCGCTGGGAGCCAAAGGTTGCGCTCGATGCCGGTCATCGTCAGGCGCTCGACGATCACCCGGCGCAAGTGCTGAGCAACGAATATTTTTTGCCCGACACCCGCGACGGTCCGGTCACCGCCCGCTTCCCTTATCTGTGGACGCTCGTCCGGCTCGCGATGTCGCCGCGGCTGCGCGCCGTGCTTGCGGGACGTCCGGAATGGAGCGGGTTTTACGCGCTGCACCACCCGTCTGGAGCGTTGCCGCTGTTGGAGGCGATTTGCCGCGATTTTGTCGAAACCGCCAACAGCCGCGGCGAGCGCGCGCTGATTGTCGTGCTGCCGGTGACGGCGAGTTTTCGCGCCCACACCCGATTTGGCCAATTCGAATATCAACCCTTGGTTGCCGATCTTGCGGCCCGACGGCTGCCGGCGCTTGATCTCGGCCCGGCAATGCTCGCCGCGCGCGACGGTCGCTCGATCTGCGACTTCTTTTTCGACCGGCTTGGCTGCCGCGGCCATTACAGCATCCTGGGCAATACGATCGTGGCGCACGCGGTCGCCGCCGAGCTGCGGCGTCGTGGTTATTGGCCCCGGCCTAGCGTCCCTTGAAGACCGGCTTGCGCTTTTCGTTAAAGCTGGCGATGCCTTCGCGGCGGTCCTCGGTCGGAACCATGCGGTTGTAGGCCTCGATCTCGAACATCATGCCGCTCGCCAAATCCATCTGCAGCCCGTAATGGATGGCGTGCTTGGCTTG
>JAJPIH010000182.1 GCA_021324875.1 Alphaproteobacteria bacterium | reverse complement strand
GAGCTCATCTTTGGCGAGGACAGCGGCGCCACCACGATCGCCGAGGAATCGACCGCATGGCCGATGGTCTCGCGGCCGACCTATGTCGGCGGGCTCGGCTTTGGTTTCAAATGGAACCTCGGCTGGATGCACGACACGATCCGCTATATGTCGACCGATCCGATTTTCCGCAAATACCGGCACAACGATTTGAGTTTCGGGCTGCTCTACGCCTACCACGAAAATTTCGTCCTGCCGTTGAGCCACGACGAAGTTATCCATGGCAAAGGCTCGCTAATCGGCAAGATGCCCGGCGACCGCTGGCAGCGCTTTGCCAATCTGCGCGCCTATTACGGCTACATGTGGACGCATCCGGGCAAAAAGCTGTTGTTTATGGGCAATGAATTCGCTCAGGAGCGCGAGTGGAACCACGATCGCCAGCTCGACTGGCAGCTGCTCGACGACCCGCTCCACGCCGGGGTAAGGCTTTTGGTGCGCGATCTCAACCAACTCTACCGCAGCACCCCGGCATTGCATCAGCTCGACTGCGAACCCGACGGGTTTCAGTGGGTCGACGTCGCCAACGCCGAAGAGAGCGTCGTCGCCTTTTTGCGCCGCGGCCGCAATCCGCACCAACTGGCGCTGGTGGTCTGCAACTTCACGCCGGTGCCGCGTGAAGGCTATTGGCTGGGGGTGCCGCGCGCCGGTCTGTGGCGCGAGCGCATCAATACCGATGCCCGCGAATATGGCGGCAGCGGGGTCGGCAATGCCGGCGCCGCCTATGCGGAAGCGCGGGCGAGCCACGGCTACGCTCACGCTGTGCGCTTGCGGTTGCCGCCGCTCGGCACGCTGATTTTCATCGCTGATTGAGACAATCACAGGAAGAAGACGATGATTGCTGGTGTATTGAAGCTCAACCGACCCGCGCCTTCGCGCCGGTTGGTGCGCTGATCCGGCGATGGCGGCACGAACCGTTCGGCCGGGTCGACCCTATCCGCTTGGCGCGACCTGGGATGGCAAAGGGGTCAATTTTGCGCTGTTTTCGGCGCATGCGGAGAAGGTCGAATTGTGCCTGTTCGACCGCACCGGGCTGCGCGAAGAGTTGCGTTTGGTCATGCCTGAATACACCGACGAGGTCTGGCATCTCTATCTTCCCGATGTGCGCCCCGGCCAGCTCTATGGCTACCGGGTCTACGGGCCCTACGATCCGGCCAACGGCCATCGCTTCAACCCCAATAAGCTGCTGATCGACCCTTACGCCAAATCGCTCTATGGGCGGGTGCGTTGGTCCGATGCGATGTTCGGCTACCGCTTTGGCGGTCCGCGCGAAGATTTGGCCATCGACCGGCGCGACAATGCCCGGTTTGTCCCGAAATGCCGGGTGGTCGAAACCGCCTTCACCTGGGACGGGGATCGCCCGCCGCAAACCCCGTGGGAAGAGACGATTATCCTCGAACTGCATGTGCGCGGTCTCACGATGCGCCATCCGCAGGTCGATCCTGCCTATCGCGGCACCTTTGCCGGCCTCGCCTCGCCGGCGATTATCGATTACCTGGTGGAGCTGGGGATCACAGCGGTCGAATTGATGCCGGTCCATGCCGCGCTCGACGATCGTCATCTCGTCGACCGGGGCTTGGCGAATTATTGGGGCTACAACACGATCGGGTTTTTCGCCCCCGATCCCCGGCTACTGGACAGCCAGTCGATCGCCGGCTTCAACACCATGGTCCGACGGCTGCACGAGGCCGGCATTGAAGTGATATTGGACGTCGTCTACAACCACAGCGGCGAAGGCAATCATCTCGGCCCGACCATCGCCTTTCGCGGCATCGACAACGCGTCTTACTATCGGCTGGATAGCGACCGCCGCTTTTATTACGACGTCACCGGCACCGGCAATACCTTGAACCTCGACCATCCGCGGGTGTTGGCCTTGGTGATGGATTCGCTGCGCTATTGGGCGACCGAAATGCATGTCGACGGCTTTCGTTTCGACTTGGCCCCGGCTCTGGCGCGCGAAAACGGCGAGTACGGCCAAGGCAGCGCCTTTTTTGACGCGGTGCGCCAGGACCCGGTGCTGGCCGCGCTGAAGCTGATCACCGAACCATGGGATGTCGGTTCTTACGGCTACCAGCTCGGCAATTTCCCGCCGGGATGGGCGGAGTGGAATGCGCAATACCGCGACACGCTGCGCCGCTTTTGGAAAGGCGATGAGGGGCTGGTCGCGCAGGTCGCCTCGCGGGTCGCGGGTTCATCGGATATCTTTGGCTATCGCGGCCGGCGTCCGTGGGCGAGCATCAACTTCATCACCGCCCATGACGGTTTTACCCTGCAGGATCTGGTTAGCTACGACCACAAACACAACGAAGACAATGGCGAGGACAATCGCGACGGCGGCGACGACAATAACAGCTGGAATTGCGGCGCCGAGGGTCCCAGCGAGGATCCGGCGGTAAATGCACTGCGCGATCAGCAGAAGCGCAACATGCTGGCGTGCCTGCTGTTGTCACTGGGGGTTCCGATGTTGCTCGCCGGCGACGAGATCGGGCGCAGTCAACGCGGCAACAACAACGCCTATTGCCAGGACAACGAGATCTCGTGGACCGACTGGACTAACATACGCCCCGCCGATCAAGAGTTGCGCCGCTTTGTCAGCTATCTGATCCATCTGCGACGCCGCCACCGGGTCTTCTCGCGCCCGCGCTTCTTTCGCGGCGAAGTGCTCTCAGAGGGCGGCGTCAAGGACATTACCTGGTTCACGCCTTCCGGCCAGGAGGCCACCACCGAGGATTGGAACAACCCGGTCGCATTGTCGCTCGCCTATGTGTTGAGCGGGGCCGCCGGGGAGTTTTTCACCCCAGGCGGGCAACGCGACATCGACGAGAACTTTTTGGTCATGATGAACGCGTATTACGGCGATCTCGAATTTCATATTCCCAGCCTCGCGACACCGATGTTGTGGCAACCGCTGGTTGACACTTCGCGCCCGAGCGGGCTCGCCGAGGACCAACGAACCTACGCGCCCGGCGCGGTCTACAACCTCAAAGCCCATTCGTTTGCCTTGTTCGTCGACATCGCCGGACGCGGCGCGGTTGCCGCCCCGCAAGCCCTCGCCGAGGCGGCGGCCCCGTCGGAGAACGCCGAAGATACAGAGCATCGCGGCTTTTTCTTTGCCGATCCGGAAACCGACGATGCGCCGAGTTCATAGGCTGCCCTTTGGCGCCGAAATCGAGCCCGGAGGGGTTCGCTTCCGGCTATGGGCGCCGCGGGCGCACAGCGCGGCGGTGCGCCTCGAAGGCGCCGCACCGGTCGAATTGCCGATGGCCCGGGACGCGGAGGGGGTGTTTGTCCTCGCCACGCCCGAGGCGGGGCCGGGAACGCTGTATCGCTATGTGGCGGACGCAAAGGCCTACCCCGATCCCGCCTCGCGCCGGCAGCCCCAGGGTGTCCATGGGCCCAGCGAAGTCGTTGATCCGCGGG
>JAJPIH010000022.1 GCA_021324875.1 Alphaproteobacteria bacterium | reverse complement strand
CGCGCGTCGAGCCTGTTTCGCCCCCGCGAAAGATATTCTGGTGGAGGCGCCGGGTACTGCCCCCGGGTCCGCTACGCCTATTCCACAAACCGTTTATCGCCATAGTCGGTTGCCCGACGGGCCAGATATAGGCGGCGCGGATGCCCGACGCAATCCCGCAATCGGCGGCGGCCGGCCCGGATTTTCCTCCCGGCCGGCTCGGTAATCAGGTGCGGCCGCGCGGCTTCCATGGTGGACATTATTGTGGGTAACCGTGTGATAACGCCGTCGGTTCGGTGGACACCTCGCGATGGCCGCGGATCGATCTGTTGATCATAGATCGTGCAACCCTATCGGCGCCCCCGTAAACCGGGGTAGCTTCCCGGCGCGCGGTGTTCATATCGCGGGAGATCGACTCGGATGCCGCTCGGACCCGAACAGCAAAACGAGATCGCCAGCCGGCGCAGCGAAACCCAACCCACTCGGCGAGCCACCGTCGCAGCGCTCGAAGAGATTTTGTATGAGCCGTTCCCGGTGCTCGACCACGGCTTTGTCCGGGTCGTCGATTACATGGGCGACGACGCGGCGGTCGTCCAGGCGGCGCGGGTCTCTTACGGACGCGGCACCAAACGGCTGAGCCAAGACCAGGGCTTGATTAATTATCTGATGCGCCATCGCCACACTACCCCATTCGAGATGTGCGAGATCAAGCTCCACGTGAAATTGCCGATCTTTGTCGCTCGGCAATGGATCCGCCATCGCACCGCCAGCGTCAACGAATACTCGGCGCGCTATTCGATCCTCGACCATGAATTTTATCTTCCGGCGCCCGAACATTTGGCCGTTCAATCCGCTGCCAACCGGCAAGGACGCGGAACGGTGTTGGACCCGGGTTCGGCCGCCCGGGTCCTGGAGCTGCTGCGCACCGATGCGGAGCGCGCCTACCGCGGTTACGTCGAGTTGTTGAACGAGGACGTTTCGGGAGCCCCGGTCGATCCGGAGCGGCCGGGCTTGGCCCGCGAACTCGCCCGCATCAACCTGACGCTCAATTTCTACACGCAATGGTATTGGAAGACCGACCTCCACAACCTGATGCACTTCCTGTCATTGCGCGCCGACAGCCACGCCCAATACGAGATCCGCGCCTATGCCGAGGTGCTGCTCGAGGTCATGAAGCGCTGGGTGCCGATGACTTATGCCGCCTTTCGCGAATATCGCATGGAGGCGGCGACGATCTCGGCGACCGGTCTTGCCGTGATCCGCCGGATGCTGGCCGGCGAAGAGGTGACGCAGGAGACAAGCCGCCTTTCTCCTCGCGAATGGCGCGAATTGATGGCGCTGATCGGCCGTTGAGGTGCAGCCGAGATGGGAGATCGAGACAACCAACCGCGCCGCTGAAACGAGGCCGCGACCGCTATTCGATGACGATTCGCGGCGGCGGGCGCAGCGCACCGCCCGTGGCGACCTTGTCCCATACCCGCGCCGCGATCGTGCGAAACACCGCGGCGTAGGGGTTGTCCGGATCGGAGACGGTGATCGGCCGGCCGGCGTCGGAGGTTTCTCGGATCGCGAGATCGAGCGGCACTTCGCCGAGGAACTCGGTGCCGAGCCGATCGGCTTCGCGCCGCGCCCCGCCATGGGCGAAAATCTCGCTGCGACCGCCGCAATGCGGACACAGGAAATAGCTCATGTTCTCGATGATACCGAGCACCGGCACGTCGACCCGGCGGAACATGTTCAGTCCCTTGCGCGCATCGAGCAGCGCGATGTCCTGCGGCGTCGAGACGATCACCGCCCCGGCCAGCGGCACCTGTTGCGCCATCGTCAGCTGTGCATCGCCGGTGCCGGGCGGCAGATCGACGACCATGATGTCGAGCGCTCCCCATTCGACCTCGCGCAGCATCTGCTGCAAGGCGCTCATGACCATCGGCCCGCGCCAGATCATCGGTGTGTCTTCGGGGACGAGAAAGCCCATCGACATCACCTTGAGGCCAAAATTCTCCATCGGCTGCAGGCGTTTGCCGTCGGTCGATCGAGGCCGGCCGGAAATACCGAGCATGCGCGGCATCGACGGGCCGTAAATGTCGGCATCAAGCACGCCGACGCTGAGGCCGTTGGCCTTGAGGCCGAGCGCCAGGTTGGCGGCGATGGTCGATTTGCCCACCCCGCCCTTGCCCGAAGCGACCGCGACAATCGCACCCACGCCGGGGATCGCGCCGCGCTGCGGTCGCGGGCCGGCCTGGGGAGCGGCGGCGGCGGGTCGGCGGGCCGGCGCCGCCCGCGCCTGCGAGGGCGCCTGAGCGGTCAACACCGCGGTCACTGACAAGACGCCCTCAACCGCGTCGACCGCTGCGGCGGCGGCCTTGCGCAACGGCTCGAGCCGGTCGGCGCGGTGCGGCTCGACCTCGATTGAAAAGGCGACGTTGCCGTCGCGGATCGCGATCCCCGAGATCATGCCGAGCGAGACGATATCGGCGCCGCGGTCGGGATCGGCAACCGTCGCAAGCGCGTCGAGGACCTGCTTCTCGGTGACAGCCATGGTAATTCAACTCCTCGCGCGCGGCGCCATCGGGAAGCCCGGAGCAACCGTCGCCAGCCCCGCCAAAGCGGCGGCGACGCGGCTCACACGCGCGCCGGCCGCGCGCCGGCGTGAGCGCCACCCGCCGCGGAACATCTGGGTCGGTAGCAGGTTCTTGACAACACCCACCGCCGCGCCCTCTATCGCGGAGCAATTCGCGCGCGTTGCGCTTGATGGCCGCCGCGCCTGCCGGCGTTCAGCTTCCGGCCCGGCACTGCAAAAAAGGTTGGCTCCGATGATCTGGATAAGTCAGGGGGGCGGTCCATGGGGCGGCGGTCCCCGTGGCGGCGGTCCGTGGGGCGGCGGCCCGCGCAACACCGGCGGTTCCGGCCCCAGACGCAGTCCCTCGCCCGCCGATTTTGAGGAATGGCTGCGGCGCGGCCAGGATCGGGTGCGGCAGGTACTGCCCGGCGGCTTTGGCACCGGCGCCGGGATCGCCGTCGTGCTCGCCGCGATCGTCGTCATCTGGCTGGCGAGCGGTTTCTATCGGGTGCTGCCCGACGAGGTCGGGATCGTGCTGCGCTTTGGCGCCTACAACCGCACCACGCAGCCCGGTCTCAATTACCATTTGCCGGCCCCGATCGAGACGGTTCTGACGCCGAAGGTCACGCGCGGCAACCGGACCGAGATCGGCTATCGCACCGCCGAAGGTACGGCCGGGCGGAGTGTCGCGGTACGGCAGCTGCCGGAAGAGGCGCCGATGCTGACCGGCGATGAGAATATCGTCGATATCAATTTCGCGGTGTTCTGGGTCATCAAGGACGCCAAAGCCTACCTGTTCAACATCCGCGATCCGGAGATGACCGTCAAATCGGCGGCCGAGAGCGCGATGCGCGAAGTCATCGGC
The DNA here is from genome assembly GCA_021324875.1 of Alphaproteobacteria bacterium. Lineage (GTDB taxonomy): Bacteria > Pseudomonadota > Alphaproteobacteria > ATCC43930 > CGMCC-115725 > AP-15. Next base: position 5,742 of record JAJPIH010000022.1, on the reverse strand, counting down.
GAGACCCCGATCGCCGCCGCCCTCGCCGAAGGCCGCGGCAAGATCGAGCTCGAAACCCAAAAACTGCTGCAGCAGCTGCTCAACGATTACGGTGCCGGCATCGAAATCACCGAGGTTCAACTGCAGCGCGTCGATCCGCCCGACCCGGTAATCGACGCGTTTCGCGACGTACAGCGCGCGCTTGCCGACCGTGCGCGATTGCGCAACGAGGCTGAGGCCTACGCCAACGACATAATCCCGCGCGCCCGCGGCGACGCGGTCCGCATTACGCAAGAGGCGCAAGCCTACCGCCAACAAGTGATCGCCCGCGCCCAAGGCGACGCGGCGCGCTTTGACGAAGTCTACAAAGCCTTCAGCGCCGCTGAGGATGTCACCCAAAAGCGCCTCTATCTCGAAACGATGGAGGACATCCTCAAAAACGCGAATAAGGTGATCATCGACCGCGGCGCCAACGGCAGCGGCGTACTGCCTTATCTGCCGCTGCCCGGGCTGATGCCCAAGGGCGAAGCCGCCAAACCGGCGGCGGGCGGGTCTGCAGCCGCGGCGCCGCCGCCGCAAACGCTGCAATCGGCGACGCCGACGCCGCCCTTGCCGGGAGCCCAGTGATGAGCCGCCGCGGCCTGATCGTCGCGGCGATTCTATTGATCGCCGCCGCCATTCTCGCCTCGAGCTCTCTGTTCATCGTCGACCAGACCGAGCAGGCCCTGGTGCTGCAACTCGGCCAGCCGCGGCGGGTGATCCGCACACCCGGATTGTGGGCAAAACGGCCGTTCATCGAGAATGTGATTTTCTACGACAAGCGTCTGCTCGACTTCGAGCCGCCGCCGGAGGAGGTCATCGCCTCCGATCAGAAACGGCTGGTCGTTGATACCTACACCCGTTATCGCATCACCGATCCGCTGCTGTTCTACCAGACCGTCGCCTCCGAGGCGGCGGTGCGGGCCCGCCTCAACGCGCTGGTCAGCGGCAGCCTGCGACGGGTGATCGGCAATGTGACCTTGTCGGCGCTGTTATCGGCGCAGCGCGCGGAGATTATGCATCAGATCCGCGACGAGGTGCGAGCGCAGGCCAAGGCGTTCGGCATCGACGTCATCGATGTGCGCATCCGACGCGCCGACCTGCCGCCCGAGAACAGCCAAGCAATCTATGCGCGCATGGAATCGGAACGCCAGCAGCAGGCCGCACAGTACCGCGCCGAAGGGGCCGAGGCGGCGCAGACGGTGCGCGCCAAGGCCGACCGCGAGCGCACCGTGATCCTCGCCGAAGCGCAGCGCCAGGCGCAGATCGCGCGCGGCGAGGGCGATGCCAAGGCGACTGCGATTTACGCCCAGGCATACGATCAGGATAAGGATTTCTTTGCCTTCTATCGTTCGATGCAGGCCTATCGCGACGCGTTCAGCGGCAATACGACCGCTTTCGTGCTGGCGCCCGAAGGCAGCTTCTTCCGGTTTTTCGACAATCCCGCCGGGGCGCCGGGAAAATCGTTGCCGCCAACCGCCAAACCCGGCGTTCAGGGGGCGGTGACGAGATGACGGGAAGCCGTTGTTTACCGGTCGCCTGATCACCGCCGGCCCGGACGATGCGCGACTTCGCGACGGCGCTCGCCCTTGTTTTGGTCATCGAAGGCTGTCTTTACGCGCTGTTTCCCGAGGGCATGCGACGGGCGGCGGCGCGCGCCAGCGGGCTGTCGCCGCAGGCGTTGCGGATCGCCGGTCTGGTCGCGGCTAGTCTTGGCGTGGCGCTGGTCTGGTTGGTCCGCCATTGATCGACGTTGATCCCCCGGGGCACGATAAAGCAACTGGTCCGAGGATCGCGTCTCCCGTAATCTTCGCGAGGTTTCGACAGGAACCGACGTGAGCAGGCGCTCAATCTGGGCGCCGGCCAGCACAAGGAGAGGACCAGGTGCCGTCCTGCCCAACGATCCGGCTGCGAGGCATCCTTCGCTGCACCGCGATCGCCGTTTTTGTATGCGCTTTTACTATTGCCGGGATCGTGCCGGCGCCGAGCTCGGCGCATCCGGCCCCTGACAGTTTTGCCGATCTGGCGGCTAAGCTGCTGCCGTCGGTCGTCAACATTTCGACGACGCAGACCCTGAAAACGGCCGGCGGCGACCAGTCGAGCCCGGACCTGCCGCAATTTCCACCCGGGTCGCCCTTTGAAGAATTCTTTCACGACTTCCTGGAACGCAATCTGCCAAAAGGCGAGCGGCCCGAATTGGCCCCGCGCAAAGCAACCTCGCTCGGTTCCGGATTTATTGTCGATCCGGCCGGCTACATCGTGACCAACAATCACGTTATCGCCGACGCCGACGAGATTACGGTGATCCTGCACGACAACACGAATCTGAAGGCAAAGGTCGTCGCCCGCGACACCAAGACCGATATCGCCTTGCTCAAGGTCCACACCAACAAACCGTTGCCGGCCATCAACTGGGGAGACAGCGACACCGCGTGCGTGGGTGATTGGGTGCTGGCGATCGGCAACCCGTTCGGGCTTGGCGGCAGCGTCACCGCCGGCATCATCTCGGCCCGCCAGCGCGACATCAATTCCGGACCTTATGACGATTTTCTGCAGACCGACGCGCCGATCAACCGCGGCAATTCCGGCGGACCGATGTTCAACATGGACGGCCAAGTCATCGGCATCAACACCGCGATCTATTCGCCTTCAGGGGGATCGATCGGTATCGGTTTTGCCATTCCCTCCGCACTTGCCAAAGAAGTGGTTGCCGAACTGAAAAACGAGCCCGACCATGTCGTCCACCGCGGCTGGCTCGGTGTGCGCATCCAGGCGGTGACCGACGAGATCGCCGAAAGCCTGGGGCTCGACAGGGCGCGTGGGGCGCTGGTGGCCAGCGTCAGCGATCATGGGCCGGCGCAGGCCGCCGGCATCCAGGCAGGCGATGTGATCCTTGACTTCGACGGCAAGGACGTCAGCGACATGCGGCGCTTGCCGCGGCTTGTCGCCGAAACCCCGGTCAACAAAACCGTTCCGGTCAAGTTGTGGCGCAAGCGGGCGGAAACCACGGTGCAGGTCAAAGTCGGGCGGCTTGAAGACAGCGACGAACGAGCGAACGCAAAACCGGCACCCAAGAAGACGGCGCAAAGCCCCGCCGGTTTGGTCAAAATTCTGGGCATGACCGTCTCGGGCATCACCCCGGAACTCAGGGACAAATATTCGCTCGGCGATGACGCCAAAGGCGTGGTGATCGTAGAGGTCGCCAACAACAGCGCCGCCGCCGAAAAGGGTTTTCATCCCGGCGATGTCATCATCGAGGCGGCGCAGGAAGAGGTAAAGTCGCCGGAAGATTTGGCTACGCGTATCGACGCCGCGAAAAAGGCAGGACGCAAGTCGATACTCCTGCTGGTGCAACGGCAGGGCGATTTGCGCTTTGTTGCCTTGCGCGTCGACCAGAGTTAAGGGGACTTCTCAGCGGGCAAAATCGGCTTTGCGGTAGCCCTGCGCATAGAGGACGCCGGTCAGGTCGGCATAATCGAGTCGGACGCGGCTTTGCGCCGCCACGGCGGGCTTGGCGTGAAAGGCAATGCCGAGACCGGCGGCGGCCAGCATCGGCAAGTCATTGGCGCCGTCACCGACGGCCAGCGTCTGGCTGAGCGGCAAGCCATAATCGCGCGCCAAAGTCGCGAGGGTCGTGGATTTGACCTCTCGCGTCACGATCGGCGGCGCGACCGTGCCGAGGATCCTGCCGCCGGCGAGCTCCAGCCGGTTGGCGACGACCGTATCAAAACCGAGCCCGGCGGCCACGCGCTCGGCGAATACCGTAAAGCCGCCCGAGACAAGCGCCGCCCGCGCGCCATGGGCACGCATCGTTGCAACGAGGGCGGCCGCCCCGGCCGTCAGGCGGATGCGCGTGGCCGCTTGATCAAGCACGCGCGTCGGCAGACCGCGCAACAAGGCCACGCGTGCGCTCAGAGCTTCGACAAAATCCAATTCGCCGTTCATGGCCCGCCGGGTGACCTCGGCAACCGTATCGCGCAACCCGACGAAATCGGCCAACTCGTCGAGCATCTCATTCTCGATGATGGTCGATTCGAGGTCGGCGACCAGCAGCCGCTTGCGCCGCCCCGCCGCCGGTTGCACCACGAAATCGATCCTGGTTTCGCCGATATATGCCCGAGCCACCTTTTCGACCGCATCGGGCTCGCCGATATCGACGAAGACGTCGCAGGCTTCGTCGGCGGCGAGCCAGACCGGTTGACGGGCGGTTGCCAGGGCTTGGCTGATCGCGGCGGCAAGCGGACCGAGACGTCGATCGGGGCCGGCCGCAATCAGGGTCAGAACAAGTTGCATCGCGCTTCTTCCTTGCTTTCGCCGGCCGCCGCCGAGCCGGGTTCGCAAATGCCGGTGATTATCATTGCCGGCCCGACCGCAAGCGGCAAATCGGCGCTTGCGGTGGCCCTCGCCGAACAGATCGCCGGCACCGTGATCAACGCCGATGCGCTGCAATGCTACCGCGATCTGGCGATATTGACGGCGCGCCCCGATGCCGCCGCCGAGGCGCGCGCGCCGCACCGTCTTTATGGCTTTCTTGATGCCGCCGAACGCGGCTCGGCCGGCGCTTGGCGCGAATTCGCCCTCGCCGAAATCGCGGCGGCCCACGCCGCCTCACGGCTGCCGCTGGTGGTCGGCGGCACCGGCCTTTACCTGCACGCGCTGCAACACGGGCTGGCGCCATTTCCCGAGATTCCCCAAGCGGTGCAGCAGGAAGCGGTCGAACTGCACCGCACCCTGGGCGGAACGGCGTTTCGTCGGCAGCTGGCGATGCTCGACCCCGTATCCGCGCGCCGTCTGCCGGCCGGCGACACGCAGCGCCTTGTCCGCGCTTATGCGGTGGCCCGCGCAACCGGGCTCCCGATTGGTGCGTGGCGGGCGCGACCGCATGCGGCGGCGGATTGCCGCTTTGCCACGATCTTGCTGCTGCCGCCGCGCGAACGGCTGTATGCCGCCTGCGATGCGCGCTTTGCCGCGATGGTTGCGCGCGGCGCTCTGGCCGAAGCCGAAACGCTCGCCGCGCGCCGGCTCGACCCCGGGCTGCCGGTGATGAAGGCAGTCGGGCTCCCCGAACTTCTCCGCCATATGCGCGGCGAGATCTCGCGGCCTGCTGCGATCGCCGCCGGCCAGCGCGCGACCCGACGCTACGCGCAGCGCCAAATGACCTGGTTTCGTCACCAAACGCAGCCCGATCTGGTTATGAACGAGCAATTTTCGGAAAGTTTGCTGCGGCGCTCTCGTCAGTTTATTGACGAGTTTTTGTTGACCGCCCGAGCATAGCTGACTAGGTTGCGCTCCCTTCCCGCGAGGGTGTCGCGGGATCTTTTCGTCCGGATGTCAATTGCGGAGTGGATCATGTCGGCCGAGCCGATCAGTGGTGCGGATATCGTCATCAAAGCCCTCATCGACCAGGGCGTCGATGACGTATTCGGTTATCCCGGCGGCGCGGTCCTGCCGATCTACGATTCACTCTACAAGCAAAACGCGCTGCGCCACATCCTGGTCCGCCACGAACAGGGCGCGGTCCACGCCGCCGAAGGCTATGCCCGTTCGACCGGCCGGGTCGGGGTGGTGCTGGTGACCAGCGGGCCCGGCGCCACCAATGCCGTGACCGGCCTGACCGATGCGTTGATGGATTCGGTACCGGTTGTCTGTCTGACGGGCCAGGTCCCGACCCACCTGATCGGCAACGATGCCTTCCAGGAGGCCGACACCACCGGCATCACCCGG